>JAYTAO010000197.1:0-4459 GCA_043737435.1 Rhodanobacteraceae bacterium
GGGCGGCATGGGCGGCGCGCAGCCTTTGGCGGCGGTCATGGCCGGTGCCTGCATGCTGGCGATTGAGTGTCAGCAGTCCAGTATCGATTTCCGTTTACGCAGCCGTTACCTGGATGAGCAAGCGACGGATTTAGACGACGCCTTGGCGCGCATGCATAGTTATTGCGCTGAAGGCAAAGCGATAAGTGTGGGCTTACTTGGCAATGCCGCCGAAATTTTGCCCGAATTAATTCGACGCGGCGTGCGCCCGGATGCGGTGACCGATCAAACCAGTGCGCACGATCCGATCCATGGCTATTTGCCCACAGGCTGGAGCATTGAGCGCTGGCACGCCGAGGCTAAGTCACAACAAGAAGCGGTGCGTGACGCGGCAAAACTTTCGATGCGCACGCACGTCGAAGCGATGCTAGCGTTCAAAGCGATGGGCATTCCTACTTTCGACTACGGCAATAACATTCGACAAATGGCGCACGATGTCGGCTGCGTACATGCGTTTGACTTCCCTGGTTTTGTGCCCGCCTACGTGCGCCCCCTGTTTTGTAAAGGCATCGGCCCATTCCGCTGGGTGGCGCTCAGTGGGGACCCAGAAGACATTGCGAAAACCGATGCAAAAGTCAAAGAGCTGATTCCCGACGATGAACATCTGCACCGCTGGCTGGATATGGCGAAAGAACGTATTGCCTTCCAAGGCCTGCCCGCACGTATTTGTTGGGTAGGCTTGGGCCAACGCGACCGCTTAGGCCTAGCGTTTAATGAAATGGTGCGCAGCGGTGAGCTGAAAGCGCCAATCGTGATCGGCCGTGATCATTTGGATTCCGGCTCCGTCGCCAGCCCGAATCGCGAAACGGAAGCCATGAAAGATGGCTCCGACGCGGTGTCCGATTGGCCGCTGTTGAACGCCTTACTCAACACCGCTGGCGGTGCGACCTGGGTCAGCCTGCACCACGGCGGCGGCGTCGGCATGGGTTATAGCCAGCATTCCGGCATGGTGATTGTTGCTGACGGCACCGATGCGGCGGCAAAAAGATTAAAGCGCGTGCTTTGGAATGACCCAGGTACCGGCGTGATGCGTCATGCTGATGCCGGTTACGAAACCGCGATTGCATGTGCGGAAGAGATGGGTTTGAAAAGGCCGCTGAAGTGATTTTGGCTGACTAGATGCCAACTGACCCCATCAATCTTTTCTGTGAATGTGTAGCTGGAAATCCCTACTTCGTCGCGCGCCATATCACTAAGCACCGAAAGAATTTGGGCTTTCTCAACTTGGCCGGCTTGGCAATGCTCTGCGCTGCCAGTCAATCGGCAAATATCGCCGATAACATTTGCCTGACTTATTGTGACGCTAATCCAAAGCAGACCGAATTTGAAGATTTCACTGCTTACTTGCAAAATTTTGATGCCCAGGGCCAGCTTATTTATTTGATAAACATCTGCTGGTCATTACGCGCGCTTGGTTGGAATTTGGTTGCGGTAAATGCTTGTGAAGTGGCGTTGCAAGGTGCGCTTATAGAAATCGGTTCTCCAAGCGAATCTATCGCCGATAATCTTGCGGACGATCTCGATTCGCAGTAAACGCTACTATGCAAATTCAATTTGCACATTGGAGCCGCAATGACCGATTCAACCCCTACCGCTGATGCCAATCGCGCGCTCATTAAGCGTTTTTACACCGCTTTTGCGGCTCGCGATGGCGCTGCCATGACCTTGTGTTATCACGCGGATGCGCGCTTTTCTGATCCAGCGTTTTTGGACTTACGCGGGCCGGAAGTTTCCGCAATGTGGCGTATGTTGACCTCGCGCTCGAAAGATTTGGCGCTGACTTTCAGCGATGTCGAGGCAACTGCTCAGGGTGGTGCGGCGAAATGGGTGGCGCTTTACACCTTTGTTTCCACCGGCCGCAAGGTGGAAAACCGCATTAGCGCTGCGTTCGTTTTTAAAGACGGCCTGATTTTGGAGCACAGTGATTTATTTGATTTTTGGCTCTGGGCGCGTCAAGCATTGGGACCTATGGGTCTAATTTTAGGCTGGAGCGGATTTTTGCGGCGGAAAGTGCAAAAGCAAGCGCGCGCCAATTTGGCCGCATTTATGGCGAAAGAAGCGAAGAGTTAAAGCTCGGAAATTTGCGAAACGATTTAGTCGCGTTAGCCCAGCCACAAAAAAAGCCCCGACACGACGGGGCTCCTCTGATTACTTTGCAGCTAAGTTCAGCTAGCGCGAGCGGTGCGTAAGACCCGATCAGGAACGCTAGCGGCGTCTTTTAGGCTACTGAGCAAAAGCATCACTTGCTTTTCTAACGGTGCAAAATCACCACGTAAACCGCGGATTTCGTGATACACAACGGCGAGCCAAAGCGAAACCCCGCGCACTTTCATCTGCACGTTTTCATCCTTCAGACGCTTGAACGCGATCTCGGTGCCATTACCCCAAGGTGCGTAGCGATCCACGTTCTCGCTGCCATATAGATGCGGAATAGATGCCAGTGCGGCATTATTTAATTCGCGCATCACCAAGCCTAAAAGTTCACGACGCTGCAGGGAAGTGAAGTCGCTGACGACTTTGTTGACTTCTTTGAACTGGCGTTTGAGCGCAAAACACCGCCCCATAGTCAGCGCGCGGATTACAAATTTCATCATCGAACTCCGGGATTGAGGTAAAACTGTGGCGGGTGAAAAAGCTGCACTTAAACTAGGTGGCGCGCCCGCGTTGATCATGGATGGGTTGGATTGCGTAAACATTTTGAACCTCACAGACCCCTGCTTGGTGGCGCTATGGTCGCGCATTCACCCATTTTGAGGCTTGACTCACGTCACATTTTGACGTGCCACGTCGAAAACGGCGCAATAACAACAGAAATGGCTTAGTAGTTCAAGCGTTTTAGTCCTTTCACGACGATCCATTTTTATTTGCGCCAAAACTCATCGCGATTAAAGCCTTAGTATCGCCAGAAGCGGTCATCATTTACGCCGAACTCGCCCTAAATAACGTTTATTTAACCTTTCCAATGAAGTACGCCATAAAACCGCGCCTCGTCTAAAATCCCGCCCCGTCTAAATCGCCAAGCTAAACCTTAAGAATCGACAAAGGAAATCTATGCCTCGTCACTTGCTGTATCGAATTTTACCGGCCACCTTACTGTTTTTTGGGTTACTCAGTATTGGCGTGTCCGGTTGTTCAAAATCCGACGTCAATTCCGCACCCACGCCGATTGCAGCGACGGCTGCGACGACGCCAGTGCAGTCGGGTTTTTATGTTGCAATGATCAACTCTGCCGTTGTCGACAGCGAGCCTGCGATCGAGCTTTCGGCCAGTGAGCCTTTGGCTAGCGAGCAAGATTTCAATAAGGTAATCGCGGTGACCGACGCTGCGGGCAAGGCAGTCGATGGCGGCTGGAGCTTGGATTACAACGACAACCGGGTGTTGCGTTTTAGCCCGGTAAAATCAGGCGAGGATTACAAAATAGTCGTCAGTAAAGAGCTGCTGAGCAAATCTGGCGCGCAGTTCGCAAATGATTACGTCGAGACATTAAAGGGCGTTGAACAACCACCGACGATAGGTTTTTCCGGGCAAGGTAGTGTGTTGCCCGCGCGCGCAACTGAGGGTTTACCCATTCGCACCGTCAACGTCACGGAAGTGGACGTGCAGTTTTTAAGGGTAAAAGACGCCAATATCGCGGAAGCCATTCGTGACCGGGCATTTCGCGGCGCGCAGGGCGGTTGGCAGCTCAACTACTTGAAGAAAATAACCGAGAACGTTTACGCCAATCGCTTTCAGATCACCGACACCCATCGCAACAAGCAAATTCTCAGTTTCCTGCCCGTGCAAACCATCGCTGAACTCAAGCGCCCCGGCCTGTATTACGCAATCATGCGGCGCCCGAGCGACTTTGATGAGCAGTTTGAAGTTACCCATTACGTCGTCAGTGATGTTGGCGTGCATGTGCGTCGTTACCAAAACCGTGCATTGGTTTTAGCGCGCAGCTTAGCCACCGGAGCCGCACTCAGCGATGTCCAGATCACGCTGCTCAATAGCTATGGTCAGCCCATTGTGGCAGGCAAAACCAACAGCGATGGTCAAGCTAGCTTTGAGCAAGCACCAAACAATGAAATGGTGCTTTTGGCGCAAGCTGGGGACGATCTGAGCGTATTGCCTTTTAATCAACCGGCGTTGGATTTGTCCGAGTTTGAAATCACCGGCGGTACCGCGGACGCCAATACCATCCATATTTGGAGCGGCCGCGATTTGTATCGGCCAGGCGAGGAACTCAAGTTTTCGGCTTTGCTGCGCGACTTTGATGGCAAACCGGTCGCAGCCCAGCCAGTGTTTGCCAATCTACGCCAGCCGGACGGAAAAATTTACGCAGCAAGCGAATTGAAAGTCAATGAACTTGGCTATTTAGAGTTCAAGCGTGCGATGCCCAGCGATGTACCGACCGGGCGTTGGAAGCTGGAAATGGGTACCG
>JAYTAO010000198.1:0-4454 GCA_043737435.1 Rhodanobacteraceae bacterium
TCTCGCGGAGAGTGTTTCCCGTCAGGTGAGCCAGCTACTCTACATCAGTTTTTCTGCCCGTCAAGAAAATTAGTTGCCTTGGATTTGAGTTTGTTCAGGATTGGGGGGGCAGCCGAACCTACCATTGGGTAATCATAAGTAGCCTCAACATACTCAACCGACCGAAATAAGCCTTTTTGCACTCCTAAGTCGCCGATGTAAACCATCGAAGATCAAGCGCGTTATTGCTCAGTGCCACCTGATAATTTCATCAGTTGAAACAACTGGAGCAAACCCATGATCCGCCCAATGCTTTTCCTTGCCATGATTTTGGCGACTACAACTACAAGTGCACATTTTCCGATCGCGCACCGATTGCGCCAAATGGATTCCAATCATGATCGCGCGTTGAGCTTAAAGGAGGTACTTAGCGCTAGACAGGCACGTTTCGCCGGGCTCGACTTAGATCGAAATCAAGTGCTGACTCCGGCCGAAATTTCGAATAAGGTAAGTTTGCATCACAATCAAGGCGCGCTTGATCGCACAAGCAAACGATTTTCCCGCCTGGACACAAATCACGACAATCGCGTTACCCAGGCCGAATGGGTTGGCAAGGTAACGGAATTATTCGCAAGTTTTGATACAAATAATGATCACCTAATCACTCGCCCTGAAGTGCGCAGCGTGCGGCTTGTGAAACGAAGTCAACGCTAGTAGCCAATACGGTCTTTATGAAAGAATTGATCCGCAATATGACTTGCGGGTCAATTGACAGCGATAAAAATGGCATAGTGAAGCGCCGATAGCGAGTGCGGTACTTGCTTCATAGCTCAAGCTTTGTTCAACTAGAGTTTCCACTCTAGATTAATGGTTTTTTGCAATGCTTATATGCATAACTTGGCCCGAATTACGAATTTTGCCCGCGTTAATTTCCAGTGCGCTGCTGTTGGTGGCAAGTAGTAGCGCTTCGGCCGCTGTGAGCGCAGCGGAAGCGTCTGAGTTGGGCAAATCATTGACGCCCATGGGCGGCGAAATGGCGGGTAATGCCGCAGGTACGATCCCAGCGTGGGAGGGCGGTTACAGCAAGGTGCCGGCAGGTTTTAAGCCAGGCGAGCATCACCCGGATCCATTTAGCGCTGACAAAATTCAATTCACTATTACCCGCGCTAATGTGGCGCAATACAAAGCCATGCTGGGCGCGGGTCAATTGGCAATGTTTGATAAATACGCCAATTTTAAGATGAATGTATATCAGACTCGTCGAAGTGCGGCATTTCCACAGCGTACTTATGATATGACTAAGAAAAACGCGACCGCAGCCACGATCGTCGGCGCGGGCGCTGGTGTAGAAAATTTTGTCGAAGGAACGCCTTTCCCAATTCCAAAATCTGCTTATGAGATTATTTGGAATCACAAGCTTAAATATAAGGGTACCAGTGTGATTCGTTGGGAAAATACGGTCACGCCATCTGCCAGCGGTGACTTCACCCCGGTTCGGATCCAGGAAAAGCTATTTAATCTTTACTGCAATCCTGGGATGACCAGCAGCAACATTAATAATGTACTGGCATATTTTTTACAAACCGTCGAATCGCCACCGCGGTTGGCGGGCAACGTCTTGTTGGTGCATGAAACGATGAATCAATCGCTGCAACCGCGTCAAGCATGGCTTTATAACCCTGGGCAACGCCGCGTACGCAAGGCACCTCAGGTGGGTTATGACAATCCTGGAACCGGAGCGGATGGCTTACGTAGCAACGATATGACGGATATGTTCAACGGCTCGCTAGATCGCTACGAGTTTAAAACCATTGGCAAAAAAGAAATGTATGTCAATTACAATAGCTACAAAGCCGATGCAGCCGGAGTTAAATTTGACGATTTCGTCCGCCCTGGCTTTCTCAATCCTGATTTAATGCGGTATGAGCTCCATCGAATATGGGTCGTTGAGGCGACGCTGCGCCCAGGTGCGCGGCACCAAATGGCGCGCCGTACATTTTATCTAGACGAGGACAGCTGGCAAATTATGGCTCTAGATCATTACGATTCAGCCGGTAAGCTCTGGCGCTATTCGGAAGCAGCAGGCATTAGCTACTATGATCAGCCACTATTTTGGAGCACAACTGAAGCACATCATGATCTTAAAAGTGGCCGCTACCTCGCCTCTGGATTGGATAATTTGGAGCAAAATAGTTACATTTTCGGTACCAAAATGGCGCTGGGTGATTTTAGCCCTCAAGCATTGCGCACTTCTGGCACGCGTTAACGCGGTTTTTTCGGTAATTTTATTGTTGACGCGCCCAGTTTTTGCTCAGCAAAAACTGGGCTTGATTGCTATGCTCGCGCGCTCGTTTAAAGTTATGAGTTTCAGCTGTGCGCCATCAGCTCCATCTTTTACCAGTATTTCTAGTTGTTGGTTTTGCCATAACCAGCGCTTTTTCAAGCAACGCTTTGGCGCAAAAACAACTTGTTGCGATCGCAATTCATGGCGGCGCAGGGGTGATCGAACGAGCGGCATTGACCAAGGAGCGGGAAGCCGCAATACGAGCGGATTTGGAGCGCGCGGTCCGGGCTGGATACGCGCGCTTGACCGCCGGCGCATCCAGTTTAGATGCGGTGAGCGCGGCTGTGATCGTATTGGAGGATTCGCCATTATTTAACGCCGGCAAGGGAGCGGTTTACACGGCGGACGGTACACATGAGCTAGACGCTGCAATTATGGATGGCGCGCGCCGCCGTGCCGGAGCGGTGGCGGGACTACGCCGTGTCAAAAATCCGATATTGTTAGCTCGAGCCGTCATGGAACATTCTGAGCATGTCATGCTTTCCGGTGCTGGAGCCGAAGCTTTCGCGCGTTTGCAAAATATCACTCTCGTTCTACCCAGCTATTTCGACACGCCCGAGCGCTTGCAGGCGCTTCGTGAAGCGCAAAGGTTGGAGAAATTAAATCCAAAGGCAGCATTGCCACACAAGGCTTATTTCGGCACCGTTGGTGCAGTCGCACTGGATCAAAGTGGCGATCTCGCGGCTGCCACATCTACCGGCGGCATGACCAACAAACGCTACGGGCGCATTGGTGATACGCCAATTATTGGCGCTGGAACCTATGCGGACCGCCGTTGCGCGGTTTCGGCTACCGGACATGGTGAATATTTTATCCGCTCGGTGGTGGCTTACGACATCTGCGCGCGGGTTGCCTATCGCGGCAGTACCGTCAAACAAGCGGCAGAAACGGTCATCCTAGACGAATTGAATTCTCAGGGTGGCGAAGGCGGTGTGATCACGATGGATCGTGCGGGCAACATCGCCATGCCGTTTAATTCAGCTGGCATGTATCGAGCATCGGTAGATGTCGATGGACACGTCTCCGTCGAAATTTTTTAGGCCGATAAGTTCTAAAGCATCGTGATGAGTTGGCGCACCGAACTGCAAAATGCCTTGCCCGTCGCGGCCCTGGCTATGGATCTGGCAAGTCTTGAGGTTTATGCCTATGACAACTCCAAGCGCCATCCCCCAAGCACGCGGTTTTATGCGGTTGGCGTTTTCTGATGTGGAAAGTGCCGCGCTTGCCGTTAGCGCGATCATGGCGCAACCGCATACCCCGTCGGCGCTGGAGTTTTTAGATGCAGCCAGTTTAAATTTGATTCGCGACAATGCCGCCGAACTGACACCCCTCGGCAACGCTTTGTTGTTAATTGAAGTCGATGGTTTCGCCAGCAGCTTGACGCGAGCCTTAGCAGCTATTGAGGCCGCAATCGCAAATCCCGGCGCGTCGAGTGCGTGCTGTTCACAGATCAAAAACAAGGTGCTGAACTATGGGCCGCAGGCAAAGCGCTTTCGCCAAAATTACGCGCTATCGCACCTGAAAAAATCAATGAAGACGTAATCGTACCCGTGGTCAAATTGCCGCTGCTGATTGCTGGTGTCGGCAAAATTTCGCGCGAATCGGGCATTCCAGCAATGAATTTCGGGCACGCTGGCAATGGCAATATCCACGTCAACTTTCTCTATGACCCCGCAAACCTTGCGCAACTGGAAGCCGCACCCAAAGCGCTAGCTGATTTATTTTCACTGGTGCTGCGCTTTGGGCGGCACGCTAAGCGGTGAACACGGTGTCGGTCTGGAAAAACTGGCCTTTGTCCGGAATGCGCTGAATCCAGACGCGCTGAGTTTGATGCGGGGGATAAAGGCGCAATTTGATCGTTATGGAATTTTGACCCTGGGAAACTGCTTGCGTGAGCAGCTATTGGTCTGCTCAGTTAACCATGGACACCAAATAGGTTCTGGTCAATGAGCCTATGGATAAAAGCCATAGGCTTTAACACAACAATTTCGTCATACGACTGCGCTAGACTGCGCGGCTCAAATTTCAAAAGTCCAAGGCCGCATTATGCGCAAGCCCGTTGTTCGTTTGCCCGTTTTACATCTAGTTGCTTGTATTTCATTATTTGCCAGTGCAACGGCATTTGCCGACA
>JAYTAO010000199.1:0-4451 GCA_043737435.1 Rhodanobacteraceae bacterium
GCGTTTAATCGCGCAAGCACTGTATTTCCGAGTTTGGCATCGCTACTTGCCGTTGTTTCTTGCGTTGATGCGTGGATCACAGGCGCGACTAAAATAGCCAACGCCGACCCGATGGCGCGGGTATGGGTGGTCATGAGGTAATCCCAGAATTAAATTTGAACTTTTTATTGACTCGTTTGCCGGGGCAAACCTGTCAACATTTTTTCGAACAACGCACTTACGCCTGCATTAGCGACGTTGTGCGTCTTCCCAAACGGTATCGAACAAGCCGCCATCATTAAAGAATTTCGCCTGCGCCTTGGCCCAGCCGGCAAAATCTTTATCAATGCTCAATAAGGTGACATCGCTAAATTGATCGGCATATTTCGAGGCTGCGGCTGCTTGTCGAGGTCGGTAAAAGTTGCGCCCAATAATCTCTTGAGCTTGGGGTGTATATAAAAACTTTAAGTAGGCCTCCGCCAAGTCGCGCGTGCCTTTTTTATCGACGTTTTTATCGACTACGGCCACGGGCGGCTCGGCGAGTATCGACAGCGATGGCGTAACAATCTCAAATTTTCCTGGCGACAATTTACGCGTGACGAGCAATGCCTCGTTTTCCCATGCGATCAATACGTCGCCTTGACCGCGCTGCACAAACGTCGAGGTCGCACCGCGTGCACCGCTGTCTAGTATCGGCACGTTGCGGAAAATTTGTGTCAAAAATTCCTTCGCTTTGGTTTCTGATCCGTACGCTTTTATTGCGTAGCCCCAGGCGGCTAAGAAATTCCAGCGCGCACCACCGCTGGTTTTAGGGTTGGGTGTAATGACCGAAACACCCGGTTTGGCAAGATCGTTCCAGTCCAGTATTTTCTTTGGATTGCCTTTACGTACCAATAAAACAATCGAGGAAAAATACGGTGTGCTGTTGTGCGGCAAGCGTTTCTGCCAATCCGCTGCAATCAGGCCGTTGAGGGCGATTACGTCGATGTCATAACCCAGCGCCAAGGTCACCACGTCAGCATTCAGCCCGTCGATCACTGCGCGCGCTTGCTTGCCGGAACCGCCGTGACTTTGACGCACCACCACCCCGGTTTCACCTGCGGCCGCTTGCGATTGCACAAATGCAGCGTTGATTTGTTCGTACAGCTCGCGCGTGGGGTCGTAGGAAACGTTGAGTAGAGGTGTTGCGGCGTCTGCGCGCGGACTTTGGCCTACGCTCAGCGCCAGCCCGAACAGTGCAAATAAAATTATGCGCATAAAAATCTCTCCGTTATTTGCTGCTGAGCCTACTGGATTAGAAAATTATTCGGCAAATAACCTTTCACTATGTACTTAGTAAAAACTGCAGCGGTAGTTCGTTAAAAAGTAGCGTGCGCAGCTTGCAATGCTGAGAAAGCCGTCACCCCGGCGAACGTTCATTAGCTCAACGCCCCCGGCAAGATCAACATGGCGTCGCCATAGGAATAAAAGCGATACTTTTGCGTAATCGCATGCTGGTAGGCTTGCAGCACTAAGTCGTGGCCGGCAAGCGCGCACACCAGCACCAATAACGTCGACTGCGGCAGGTGAAAGTTGGTTAGCAAGGCGTCAACATTGTGAAATTGATACCCAGGCCGAATAAAAATTTGCGTATCAAGTTTGATGTCAACAATCGGCGCATCTTGTACGGGCACGCTTTCAAGCGCACGCAGGCTGGTGGTACCAACCGCAAAGCGCTTTGCGCCGCGCGCTTTTGCTGAATTGAGCGCTTGGATGACCGATGCGGGCACGTCAATTCGCTCGCTGTGCATAACGTGTTCGCTTAAATTTTCCACGCGTACCGGCGCGAAGGTACCGGCACCCACATGTAGCGTGAGTTCGTGGCGTTGCGCGCCTTTGGCATCCAGGGCGCTCAGCAAGTCTTGATCGAAATGCAGCCCGGCGGTCGGTGCAGCGACCGAGCCCTCGGCTTTCGCGTAAACGGTTTGATAGCGCTCACGATCAAACTGTGTGTCGCTGCGATTTAAATACGGCGGCAGCGGCATGTGGCCCAGCTTGGCGATCACTTCGGCCCACAACACCGGCCCCATCAGCTTGAGCACCCAAAATAGCCCACGCCGCTCACCAACCACCACGCGGGTACCGTCTTCTAGCAAAATTTCCTGATTTGGCCTGGGCTTTTTGCTGACGCCCATTTGCGCCAATACCGTGCGCGCGTCCAGCACGCGTTCGATCAAAATTTCAATCGCGCCGCCGCTGAGTTTTTTGCCAAACAAACGCGCCGCCATCACCCGGGTGTTGTTGAACACCATCACATCGCCCGATTGGACGTAATTTGGCAGTTCTCGGATCGTGCTATCAAGGAAGCGATTATTGGCAGGATCGACGATAAGCATGCGGCTGTCAGATCGGCCGGTCAGCGGCGTGCGTGCGATCAGCTCATCCGGTAGTTCAAAGTTGTAGCTGCTCAACAAGTCGAGGTCAATTTGGATGGTTTCGGTCATTATTGATGGTCACGGCGATTGATTTGCTTGCTTGTAGCGAAAAAAACGCCTCCGGGCTAGTCGTTGGAGTGCATTAGAGGCGACACTTTGCGTATGAGTTCATTTCCCTTGCCTATTAATCCCCGAGCCATCAACGCGCTTTTGCCGCAAACGCAATGCACCCGCTGCGGTTTTCAGGGCTGTTTGCCCTACGCCGAGGCGATTGCAAGCGGGATGGCGGCGATCAATCAATGTCCACCGGGCGGCAGCCAAACCATTTCAGCGCTCGCAGCGCTGCTGCAGGTTGAAGCGCTGCCGCTGAATCCACAAAATGGCATCGAGCAGCCAGTGCGCGTGGCGTTTGTGCTGGAAGAGCTTTGTATAGGCTGCACTAAATGCATACAAGTTTGCCCCGTGGATGCCATTATCGGCACGTCCAAGCGCATGCATAGCGTGATCGCATCGGAGTGCACGGGCTGCGAATTATGTATTCCGGCGTGCCCCGTCGATTGCATCGAGCTGCGCCCGGATGGCCGCGCACGATTATCCGATGCGGACTCGAAGCTGGCTCGGCAGCGTTTTAATGCACGCGAACAGCGCGTGGTAGAGCGTGCTCAGGAACAGGCGGCCCAAATTGAAGCGAAGCGATTGGCTCTGCGTTTAGCTAAGCTCTAATACAAATAACTGTTTTGTCATGCAAAGGCATTAATTTCGTTGCACAACATTATGTCAATCAGCCAGTAAAGGACTCTACATGCCGCAAACCCCTACCTCTGCAGCCGCTACTGCCAGCGCGCCTACCTTGGTGATCGGTACCAAAGCGCTCTCGTCTTGGTCCTTACGCCCTTGGCTATTGCTGGCGCATTACCAAGTGCCTTTTAATGAAACGCTGCTGCACTTTGACGACGCCTATGGCAGCCCCGTCAACGCATTCAAAGCTCAAGTTGCGCCGCTTTCGCCGTCGGGGAAAGTACCCGCGTTGCACGATTACACCTTGAAAGACGGCGGCCAAGTGATCTGGGATAGTTTGGCCATTTGCGAATACGTCAATGAGCGTTTTTTAGACGGCCGTGGCTGGCCCGCAGATATGGCTACGCGCGGCCTAGCGCGCTCGGTCGTGGCGGAGATGCACTCGGGTTTTGTCAGTTTGCGGCAACAAATGCCCATGAACGTGCTGCGTGAGCCGCAGGGGCTGGAAGCTAGCGACGCCACTCAGGCAGATATCCGCCGCATCTGCGCGCTATGGCGGGAGCTACTTGGCCGCTTTGGTGGGCCATTTTTATTCGGTAAGTTTTCCATCGCCGACTGCTTTTACGCGCCGGTGGTGACGCGATTTCGCAGCTACGCAGTCGCGGTGGGGCCGGTTGAGCGCAGCTACATTGAGCGCATTTATCAGCTGCCTGCGATGCAAAATTGGCTGGCTCAAGCGCGTGAGAGTCATCCGCAATAACAGGCTTGCTTTGGGCTGATCAGCGTGCTTCAGTTCAGACCGTGCCGCCAAACCCAAACGGCAACCTGGGTGCGGTCCACCAAATCAAGCTTATGCAAAATGCTGCCGACGTGGCTTTTGACGGTTTTTTCGGCAATTCCTAGTGCGTCGCCGATCTCTTTGTTGGAGTAGCCTTGGGCGATTGTTCGCATCACCTCTAATTCGCGCGCACTTAAAAGGCTGAGTCCATCGGGCGCCCGGCCACCGCGCAGCGCTTCGGTAGCACGGGGATCCAACACGATTTCGCCACGTGCCACACGTCGCAGGGACGCCGCGAGTTCGGTGGCGGCGATATCTTTGAACACAAAGCCGCAAACGCCTGCCGCGAGCGCTTCAGTGACTGGTAAGCGATGCGCTGCGGAGGTCAATATCAGGCTTTTCGTGCCCGGGCTTGCCAGACGAATTCGGGTGCATGCCGCCACGCCATTTTCGCCCGGCATAAGCAAGTCAACCAGTGCTAATTCAGGCTGCTTGGCTTTTGCAATAGCGGCCGCGCCCAGGGCATCAGAGGCTTCACCGAC
>JAYTAO010000200.1:0-1698 GCA_043737435.1 Rhodanobacteraceae bacterium
TAGGCTATAGGTAGCCTCCATTTTATCAATCAGCTTGAGCCAGTCGCCCGCAGCGCTGCCGTTGGCAATCTTTTTGATATAGACCAAATTTCGCTCATCCGTGCCTTCGCTGATCGAGTTGACTAGATATTGACCATCGTCAGTGACCTCAAAACTAGCCGAACGGTCCGGTTCGCTCGGTTGCTCAAACACCAGCGGGTTCGTACTTGCGCCCAGCTTGTGCAAATAGACTTTTTGAAACTTATTCGCGGCTTTGAGCGCGTTTTCGCCTTCAGGTTTGGCAAAAGCGCCGTAGTAAAAACCGCTGCTGTCCGGCGTCCAGGTGGCACCGCTAAATTTGCTCCACTCAATCACATCGCTTAGATCAGCGCCGGTGGCGATATCGCGCACTTTCCATGTTTGCCAATCCGAGCCGCCCTTAGAAATCGCATACGCCAAATATTTGCCATCCGGCGAAACATTCAGGCTATTCAGCGCCATAGTGCCATCGGCAGACAGTGTATTCGGGTCCAGCAGCACGCGCGCCGCAGCGCTCGGGCTTGCCATCGTATACAGCACCGCTTGATTTTGCAGCCCATCATTGCGCGTCATAAACCAACGTCCACCTTCGGAAAACGGTACGCCAAAGCGTTCGAAATTCCAAAGCTCGGTCATGCGTGCTTTAAGCGCGTCGCGGCTAGGCAGCGTCGCTAACACGCTTTGTGTAATCTTGTTTTGCGCCGCGATCCAGGCCTTGGTCGCCGGTGAATCAATTTCCTCCAGGCCACGATACGGATCGGCGACTTTGACCGCGCCATAGGTATCCACGGTGTCCATACGCGCAAAGCTGGGGTATTTGCTGGCTGGCATAGTGCTCATGGCGGCAGTGGCTTCAGCTTTTGGATTCATAAATTCCGGTTTCACTGACTCTTTCGCGCAGGCCGCAATAAAAAGCAAGGTGGCAAGCGTTAAAGGCAGTTGGGTTAAGGTGCGCATTGGATTAAAGCTCCGCATGATTTGTTGGACTTAAGTTTATTTGAGTGGGTTATTTAGGCTCGTCGCCGGAAATGAATCTTGGGCCCTTACCTGCAGTTTTTTCGTATAGACCGCCGCCTGCTTTGCGATATTGCGTGAAGCCGCCTTTTGCTACATTTTTTTCTTTGAGCAAATGCGCGCTCGACATCGCCATTTGCGAGGCGGAAAGCACGCGCTGAATCGCCACGCCACACACTGGACAACAGCTTAAATCGGCATCGCTCATGCGCGCAAACACTTCCAGCTGCCCGGAACATGCCGGCGTGCCAGCGCAGGCTTCAAGTGCTTGGTACTCATATATGGGCATGGTTAGCTCGCATCAACGCTGACATCGGCTTCAATCGCCGCCTCTGCCAATTCTTCCGGTGATTCAAAGCTGGCACCTAGCACCGGCGCCACCACATCACTCGGCGTGTAGTTGCGCAGTCGATTCACCGTCAAACAAAACAGTTCCGCCGTGCGCTGCGCGTCATAAAGCGCGGAATGCGCCTCGGCCTGATTCCACGCCAAACCCGCCGCACCCATGGATTTTGCCAGCACCGTTTGGCCGTAACACAAGCCCGCCAGCGTCACCGTATCAAACACGCTAAACGGGTGAAACGGGCTGCGCTTATTGCCGGTGCGCCGAAGTGCGGCGTTCAGAAAGCCCAAATCAAAATGCGCGTTATGCCCGACCAAAATCGC
>JAYTAO010000201.1:0-4440 GCA_043737435.1 Rhodanobacteraceae bacterium
GTCAAGCGCGATGTGCGCTTGACCGACGATGCGAAAGCGGATTCGCTGATTGGGCGCGTAATTGTTGCCAACGAGCTAGAACCGGTGGAACTAAGCCACATGGCCGAACGCGGCGCGGTGGGATTTGTCAGCGAAACCGGCGGGCCGTTATCGCACGCCTCGATTATTGCCCGCAGTTTGGGCCTGCCTTATGTGGCCGGTATCAAAGGCGCGCGGCAGATGATTAACGAAGGCGCGATGTTGATATTGGATGGCGATCGCGGCATTGTGTTGATCGCACCGGACGCCGAACGCATCGAACGCTACACGGAAAAGCAAGCCGAGCTACGTCGCCGGCAGCATGCGCTGGTGCGCTTGCGCGGTTTGAATTGCCAAACTAAAGACTTCTGCACGATTCGCCTGTGGGCGAATGCCGAACACGAAGCCGATTTGCGACTTGCGCGTGAGAACGGTGCGGTCGGCGTAGGTTTGTATCGCACCGAATTTATCTTTTTAGAGCACGGCAAAGAACCCAGCGAAGATCAACAGTTTGCCGACTATCAAAAAGCGGTGCTGGCAATGGAAGGTCTGCCGTTGACGATCCGCACACTGGATATTGGTGCCGATAAGAAATTGCCGCTGGGGCAAAACCCGAATGAGGCGAATCCCGCCCTAGGGCTGCGCGGCATCCGGTTAAGCCTGAGTTTTTTAGGAATATTTCGCACCCAAATACGCGCCATTTTGCGCGCCGCGCATTTCGGCCCAGTGAAGCTGCTGCTGCCCATGCTCGGGCAAGTCAACGACATTATTCGAACGCGCGCATTGATCGCGCAATGTCAGTATGAGTTGGAAAGCGAGGGCATTCATTGCGGTAAAAATTTACCGCTCGGCGGCATGGTGGAAGTGCCCGCCGCCGCCATCATTGCGCCGATTTTGGCGCGCGAACTTGATTTTTTATCCATAGGCACGAACGATTTAACGCAATACACCTTGGCCGTGGATCGTGGCAACGAGTGGCTGGATGATTGGTACAACCCGCTACACCCGGCGGTATTGACGCTGATTTCGCAAACTATCGATGCGGGGAAAGCCGCCGGCAAGCCGGTTTCCCTGTGCGGCGAAATGGCCGGCGAAGCGCGTTATACCCGGCTGTTGTTGGCGCTGGGCCTGACCGATTTTTCCATGCACCCACGCGTGCTGCTAGAAGTGCACGAGGCGGTCAGTCAGTGCGATTTCCGACGTTTGCGCTTGTTGAAGTCGGAAATCTTGAGCGGTGAGCATGAGGATGTTTTGCGCTTAGTCGCGGATTAACTAGCGGAATCAAACTGAACAGCTCGGCGTCTTGCGCATTGATTGATGGCGCAGCTTTCGGCATTATTCGCGGCTCGATTGGTTATGTAGCTCAGACGGTTAGAGCGCGGCACTCATAATGCTGAGGTCGGTGGTTCGATTCCACTCATAACCACCACCTCATCAAACGATTTCGCCGCAGTGGTAGGTTTGCAGCTCAACGCAAATTCGCTAAACTTCTTGAATTAGCGCCGATTATCATCAAACGACAACATCAAACGATTTCGCCGCAGTGGTAGGTTTGCACCTCAACGCAAATTCGCTAACCACCTCGATTTAACACCTATCAACATCAAACGACTTCGCCTTCCCGGTAAGTATGCACCTGAACGCAAATTCGCTAAACGCGCAATTCGCGCTTTCATACGAAATGAGCCATGTCGCTTACAGCCCAACAAAACGTTTTAACCCCAGCCATCGTCGATATCTTCAAATGCTTCACCTTTGAAGCCGCACATCGACTGCCAAATTTGCCGGCAACACATAAATGTTCGCGCCTGCACGGCCATTCCTTCCGAGTCGAGTTGCATCTCCGTGGGCCGATGCAAGGGCCAGAAAATTGGGTCATGGATTTTGCCGACGTTAAAGCCGTGTTCAAGCCGATCTATGAGCAGCTGGATCACAACTATCTCAATGATATTCCCGGCCTGGAAAACCCCACGAGCGAGCAAATTTGCGTGTGGCTATACCAAAAGCTGAAAGCCTTGTTACCACTATTAAGTAAAGTGGTGGTGCACGAAACGTGCACTGCGGGCTCTAGCTTTTCCGGTTTTTAAGCAGGCCGCATTTTGAGAAGGAAACTAAGTTTCCTTCAAGCCAGAGTCTTTGCTTGGAGCTACCTTTCGTGTTCCGGACCAACTCTAAATGCCAGCGGCACATCCTGGCAAACCGCAAGCTCCTCAGCCTCGTTTGGGCTGCGCAAAGACGCGCCGCCATTCAAACCGAGCACGGACACCGCGCGCAAATTCAGTGCCGCGTAGTCGTTGAAATCGCCCATCGTAGTCAGCGTGCCGCCACAAGCGCCTGCTTGGCCGGTATCTGCGGAATTAATGTCAAAAACAACATCCGTTTCAACGACGCTGTTGCCATTCCAATCCACACTTGGGCCTGCTGCACCACACACCCCTCGTGTTTCATTAAGCGCATTTTCATTGAGGACGATACGCATACCTGAGGAATACGCCACCGCGCCACTACCCCCCAATGCGCAATTGGTATTGGCACCCGGAAACTGATAGCGATAGTTCATCACTGAATTGTAGTTCGGTTTGTAATTGCAGTTGACGTCGCCGCCGTGGCGCAATCCCAAGTTATGCCCCATTTCATGCACGATCGTATTGCGGACGTTGCTGGTCGAATTAGCGCAGTACAGCGACACGATTAAATCTCGGCCATTAATTGAAGCTAATCCAGAGCTACCATTTGATGCACTATTATAACGGTGCGGCAATATTGCGTAATGAAAGTAATTAGCGCGGTTCGCAGCGAAATTTGCGGTTTTGTACACTGCAAATTCGGCACCTAGGCCATCGACAATACCGTCCGCATCTGCGATCAAATTGCCGCCAGTAAACACCCCGCCCTGCCCCGCGTCTTGAATTAGATTAATCCCGCTCGTACCGTTCGGATTAGCAATCGCCATCGCCGCATAGGCCGCAGCGGTTTGATCCAGGATGGCTTGAGTAGGCTGATGTGAATGCGCAGCGCATTCATTGGCGTCATCAAACCAATCGTATTCCACCAATAAATCGCGTTTAAGCGGATTAGTACCCATCCCAGGTAAATTTAATCCAGCGGCTGTGCCAAGAACTTCATCACCATCCACGAGTCCGTCAAAATCAGTGTCGGGGTTAAAGCGCGCCGTGCCGGTATTTGCGGTTCCGACAAAGATATTGGTGCCGGTCTCTACGCAATCGCTCAAGCGATCTTGATCCGCATCGTAGTTGCAAGCGTCTTCCATGCCGTTTCTAAACACCGGAGTTATCGCAGCGTGCAAGCTCAGTGAGCAGCCCATGAACATTACTGCACAGAAAAAATATCGCACGTGTACGCCCTTTAAGCCTGTCGGTGGACCATTTTAAGCAACTCGACGCGCTCCGCGCACCCGCAGCTAAAGATAACTTTTGTAAGCAATGTAAACAAACGCAATGGGCGCATTGGCGCGGAAAGCTTGGCAATAGAAAGCACGCCCAAAATTTTAACTTAAGCGTGATTTGCTATCCTTCGACACCCGATTTCTCGACAAGTTTGCCATGCTCAGCAGCAATGACGTTCGCACCGCCTTTATTGATTACTTTAAATCCAAAGGCCACCGCCACGTGGCATCTAGCTCTTTGGTGCCAAGTAATGACCCGACCTTGCTGTTCACTAACTCCGGCATGGTGCAATTTAAAGACACTTTTTTAGGGGCGGAGCAGCGCGATTACACGCGCGCCGTTTCCAGCCAACGCTGTGTGCGCGCGGGCGGCAAGCACAATGATTTGGAGAATGTCGGTTACACCGCCAGACACCACACGTTTTTCGAGATGCTCGGCAATTTCAGTTTTGGCGATTATTTCAAGCGTGATGCAATTCATTTTGCTTGGGAGCTGTTGACCGTGGTTTTTAAATTGCCTTCCGACAAACTGCTGGCAACTATTTATCAACAAGATGACGAAGCATTCGCGATTTGGACGAATGAAATTGGTTTAGCCCCCGAGCGCGTGATTCGTATTGGCGACAACAAAGGCGCGCGCTATGCCTCGGATAATTTCTGGCAAATGGCCGACGTGGGCCCCTGCGGCCCGTGCTCTGAGATTTTTTATGATCATGGTGCGCACATTGCTGGCGGGCCGCCGGGCAGTCCAGAGGAAGATGGTGATCGTTACATCGAGATCTGGAACAATGTGTTTATGCAGTTCGAACGGTTTTTGCTGTTGGAGGAACGATTCGAGAGCGAAGCGGACGCGTTGGCGCAGAAACAAAAACATGAGGCGGCAGGAAAAATTGCGCAAATAACGCGTGAATTGGGCAGATTCAAGCTCAGCATTTACGATCAAAAACCCCTGCCCAAACCTTGTGTTGACACCGGCATGGGCTTGGAGCGTTTAGTTGCGGTGCTTCAGCACGTGC
>JAYTAO010000202.1:0-4438 GCA_043737435.1 Rhodanobacteraceae bacterium
AATTGCCGTGCGCATGGAGTCAGTGATTCTATCGCCATACAAGATCGCCTTACCGCGCAAATGCCGCGCCGCACGCCCGATGGTTTGGATAATTGAGCGCGTTGAGCGTAAGAACCCTTCTTTGTCGGCGTCTAAAATCGCGACTAAGGATACTTCGGGCATGTCCAGGCCTTCGCGCAGAAGGTTGATCCCAACGAGGACATCAAAAACGCCTAGTCGGAGATCGCGAATAATTTCCACACGCTCAACGGTCTCAATATCCGAATGCAAATACCGAACTTTGATCCCTTGTTCGGACAAGTAATCAGTCAAGTTTTCCGCCATGCGCTTAGTCAAGGTGGTCACTAGCACACGATCACCTAGGGCTGTGCGTTCGCGAACTTCGCTCAACACATCGTCAACTTGACCGGCAACTGGACGCACTTCTACTTCTGGATCAATCAAACCCGTAGGACGTACAAGTTGTTCGACGATTGCCCCGACCGAGTGCTCGAGCTCGTAATTTGCCGGAGTGGCGGAGACGAAAATAGTGCGTGGCGCTCTGCGCTCCCATTCTTCAAATCGCAGCGGTCGATTATCTAGCGCACTCGGCAAGCGAAAGCCAAAATTGACCAGCGTTTCCTTACGCGAACGATCACCTTTATACATGCCGCCAAGTTGCGAAACGGTAACGTGTGATTCATCGACGATCATCAACGCATCGGGCGGTAGGTAATCAAATAATGTGGGCGGTGCTTCTCCTTCGCCACGACTGGTTAAATGCCGAGAGTAATTTTCGATCCCCTGGCAATAGCCGATTTCGCTCATCATTTCCAAATCAAACGTAGTACGTTGTTTTAAACGCTCGGCCTCAAGCAATTTGCCCGCTTTGTAGTATTCCTCCAACCGCTCGCGCAGCTCTGTTTTGATCGTTTCAATCGCTTGCACGATCGTTTTCCGCGTCGTGACGTAGTGGCTTTTCGGGTAGATTGTGTAGCGCTGAACGACTTTTTGGATGTGCCCAGTCAGGGGGTCAAACAGACTGAGCTTTTCCACTTCGCCATCAAAAAGCTCGATCCGCAGCGCTTCACGTTCTTCTTCTGCGGGGTGTACGTCAATCACCTCACCACGTACTCGGTAGCTACCGCGTCGGAGTTCTAAATCCCCCCGGTTATATTGCATTTCGGTCAAACGACGAATCAGTTCGCGTTGCGGAATTTTGTCACCTCGAACCACATGCAGAACCATGTTGAAATATTGATTTGGATCGCCTAAGCCATAAATCGCACTCACGCTAGCAACGATAATTGCATCACGGCGAGTTAGCAGCGATTTAGTCGCCGATAAGCGCATTTGCTCAATATGTTCGTTGATGCTGGAATCTTTTTCGATGTAAGTATCGGAGGACGGCACATAAGCTTCAGGTTGGTAGTAATCGTAGTAACTAACAAAATATTCAACCGAGTTATGTGGGAAGAATTCTTTAAATTCGCCATAAAGTTGCGCCGCCAGCGTCTTATTGGGTGCCAAAACGATGGTCGGTTTTTGTACGCTCTGAATCACATTGGCGATGGTGTAAGTTTTGCCAGAACCAGTAACGCCAAGTAGGGTTTGGTGCGCCAAACCGGCGTTAAATCCCTGAATTAAGCTTTGGATCGCCTTCGGCTGATCACCAGCGGGTTGATAATCACTGACCAACTGGAATTGCGGGGAATCATTCATTACAACAGCCCAATAGCGAGGAAGCGTTAGCCGCGTACTATGGCAAGTTGGGGTATAGGCGAGCATGAACGAACGCCAGCACCTTGGGACGCGGAAACTTTAAAAGAATTAGCGCTTACGATTGTCATGGTGGTGAGCAAGTACCACCTACGTTTCCACCATTCATTTGGAGCGAGGGAAATCTGAACAAAGTAAAACTTGTGATCATGCTGCCGCACACGCACTCGTAATTTCGGCGACAACGCCCTTGCCGAATGGCCGTCAACATCGCTATGCTCGCTGACTTACCGGCCGATGCTCAGCGTTTGCCGACTTTCAAGGATTGAGAGGTTTAGACCATGGCTCGAGTTTGCCAAATTACGGGTAAGCGCCCGATTAGCGGGAACAACGTTTCCCACGCCAACAACCGCACACGTCGTCGATTTATTCCGAATCTACAATGGCATCGTTTTTGGGTTGCGTCCGAGAACCGTTTCGTGCGTATGCGAATCAGCATGAACGCGATGCGTACGATTGACAAAAACGGCATCGATGCGGTGCTTGCTGACTTGCGCGCTGACGGCGTTAAAGTTTAACGACAAAAGGATTGCGCCATGCGTGACAAAATCAAGTTAGTTTCAACCGCAAAAACCGGTCATTTTTACACCACCGACAAAAATAAGAAAGCAACGCCGAACAAGCTCGAATTTATGAAATTCGATCCGGTCGCTCGTAAGCACGTCTTGTACAAAGAATACAAAATCAAGTAAGTGTGATGCGTTAACGTGAGCTCCGATTCTTGTTTAACTTTAAAAAAAGCCCGTTCAAAGCGGGCTTTTCTGCGCCTGGGAGGTGATGCGTAAATGACGGCCGCGTCTAAAAAGTTAACGTAATGAAGCGTTACGAATAAATTTAGGGTGGGTTGGATATCGCGTTGACGCACCGCATTGATTGGCTTAACCTAGTTGTCACAAGATTTCATTCAGGGAGAGGAAAATGAACATTCAAGACGACAGCAAAAATGCAAGCGACAGCGTTATTTCAAAACAGGAATATGCAGCACCAGCAGTCGTTTCTGCAGTGAAAGTTACCGATGTAGTACGCGGCGGCACAGGCGCTCAGTCTGACGGCGGCAACTTCTTGCCCCTGTAGGCTTTTTATTCTTTAGGTATAAAGGAATTGTAATGAAAGTCAAACTCGTCACGGCGCTTGCGCTAGTGCTTTTTTCCGTTAATTCGCACGCTCAATCTAAAGGCGCTGACATCAAGCCGGCACAATTTGATTTTGATCGTTTTTACTCTGAAGCTTGCTATTTGAGCAACTGCGAGAATCCTCCGGCTAGCCCGACTGCGGTGGCGGCGGTTCAACCGCGGTCGGTGAACGCTGTTAGCAGTTATGTGCTCCGCACATTTCAGCCTTCCTACACTTCGCCAGCAACTTGCACGTCATTGCTGGGTCAACCGGATAACGCATTTTTAAATATCCTTGATACGGGAGTGGTTAATCCTGGGGGAAATCGAAATCTTGACCTAACCTTTAATGCTGAAGGTCGCGTCCAACGCGCGAATTTTGGCACGGACAATGGCATAGGTGCCGTTGGTGTTCGGATGTTAATCGATGAAATTCCTAGTGTCGGCCCGACCGTTCAAACTGAATTGTTTTTCCGATGGATCGTTCATTCCGTGGTCGATTCAACTTTGATAACCGAAGTTGCAAACCCTAACGGTGTAAATCAACCGGTAATTAACTCCGCATCGGTTCGGCGATTTGTGAATTTGGCTCCAGGAAGTTCCTATAGGGTCCAGGTTTTTGCTAAGTGGTCAGACGTTTTCACTGGCGTGGTATTTGAGCCGTCGTCAATTAATTTCGTTGCCAATGGTGGTGGACGCGGCGCTATTGTTTGTGTGCCCACGCTGGTTATTGCCGAAAATGGCTTTTAAGTTCTAACAGAATGCAGAAAAGGTGCCGCGCATTGCGCGGCGTTTTTTTTTCATGAATAAAATTTCAAGCGCATGCCCGTTGAGTTGGCAAACCTTGTGGATAAGTGGGCTCCCCACTCGATGGCTTGATTGCGCCCATGGATTTGTTGAAGCGCCTGATCATACTTTTCCGGTAGCGGAGCCTATTATTATTTCAGCAATGCGCGACTTTGGCGCACCTGCTCAAACAACTATGTGTTTGGAAACTGAGTTCGGCCGCGTAGAACTATGCTCAAATGCTTCGGCACGGTTGAATTTCACAAAGCCCATTCCGATTGGAAATCCAAAGGCGCTCTTGCCGCTCACAGCGGCATTGACACAGCAGTGGCTGTTATCCGGATCGTTGACTCTGCACGCTGCGGTTTTTCAAGTAAATCATCGAACGCTTTTGGTGTTGGGAAACTCCTTGGCTGGCAAATCCACTTTGGTGCGCAGTGCGCTACAGATTGGTGCTACCGTTGTTTCGGACGATTTGGTGCGGTTGTCGTTCAGCACTGCGCAGCCGCCAGATATGCCGGATGAGCAGATAATTGCACATTCGTTGCGCGGTTTCGTGCGTTTTCGGCAGGCGGGAAATTTGCCTGAGCAATGCATCTGGATTGATCCTAGTGATCGTCGTTTCGTTTCCTCAATGAAGATTGATGCGGTAGTTTTCTTAGATTCCGCGCCACGCGCTACCCAAACGGTGATCGGCACGATTTCCGTTCTCGAAGCCACTGCTCAATTAATAAACCAGAGCGCACCGTTGTTCCTGCGTCGAGGTTTTCAGTTTGAACGCG
>JAYTAO010000203.1:0-1694 GCA_043737435.1 Rhodanobacteraceae bacterium
GAATGACGATGGTGAGGCGGCCGATAAAGAGATTACTTGGGAAGCCGCGAAAAAGGCAGCCGGTGAAGTTGCTGGGTAGTTAGATGCGTAACTGAGATCCGTAAACACCTGCGCTTACTTGAAATTTGCAAATTGGCAAGAACTTAAAGAAGGTTTAGACTGAACGCTCACAGCTAGATTGTGATGATTTGGTTAAGTTTTTTTGTTTTTATCCTTAAGGAGTGCTTTATGAACCGTATTAGCCCATTTCCACCCGCATCGCCCGTACTGCCTTTGGGCGAAAGTGCCTTAGCAACCAACAAAGTATTGCGCAATACCTACATGCTGCTTTCCATGACCTTGGTTTGTGGTGCCATTGCCGCCTACGCTTCGGCATCGATGCACGTAGGAGTGATCAATTTTTGGCTCTATCTTGCTTTTGCTCTGGGCATGCCAATGCTGATTAGCGCCACACGCAATAGTGTCTGGGGTTTGGTTAGCTGTTTTGTTTACACCACCGGATTAGGCTTTATTGCTGGCCCGATTGTTAGCTTGTACGCCCGCATGATTGGCCCCAATGCCATTAACTTAAGCCGTTTGCTTATAACCCATCGGATAACGGTTTGATTTTCCTCGTTTTTCGAGTCTTTCATAGCTTCGTCCAAAACGTTCAGCATTCGTATTTTTCATCATTTGGAAAACTAAGGGCTCCAGATTTTCCGCGTTGGGTTTTAGTAGATAAGCAATCAACTTAAATTTTGACAGATGCAAAGCAACCGTCGCGTTAATTCTCTTTCGGTGTTTTGACGCCGCCCGTTGTGCTGCTTTCGCCTGCGCCCGCTGAAGATCCAAGCGTCGCTGCGCTTCCACAATCAGGACCTGCACCACATTTTTGCTTAAGACCCGTGCAAAGACGTCCTGGCGCACCGTTGCTGCGCTTTTTCCAGTCCAATTTTCTAATTGCAGACGGGACTTTTGGTGCCGAAAATCACCCTCAATCGTCCAGCGGTGATTGTACAGCGCGCCAAAAGCGTCGTCAGGATAGGCTTTGGTATCGAGTAAGGTCGTTACCAAAACCTCGATACAGCTTTGTTGTACAACGTTGGACTTCGTTTTTTTCGCAGGCAAAACAACGCGGACTGCACGCACACGCACCGGGTCAATCGGCTGCGCAAGCTCTTTGCACAGAGCGCGCGCCTTGGCGTTCGGTTTGAGCAAAAATTCGACCGAGGTATTGCTGTCATCGGCGAATAAAAGATCGGTTTCAGGCGAAAAACCGCGCGGTACGCGCATACAAAAGTCGCGCACATGCTTGACGTGCTGGGCGATTAGGAAATAACTGGGGTAACCACGGTCGTAGAGAATGAGCGCATCGGCAGGCGCGTGTTGCAGATGTTCGGCGGCGGCAACGGCTTCGCCGATGGCATAGGGATCGAGGATGGCGTGCCAGCTTAAGCCGGTGCTGACGTCGTAAAGCTGCGAGAAGCGCGCCATGGGCAAGTGCGCACTGCCTTGACTTTTGCTCATGCGCTGACCGCCAAAAGCCTCAAACATGCCGGGAGTTTTGGGCAAATTGAGTACGCTGCCATCGACCGCCATGATGCGGCGGGTGCGCCACAGCGTGGGCTGAACGACCTCGGCGGCATGCTGCAGCAATGTGGCGTTGAGTTCGGAAAAAACGCTTGATTTAAGCGCATATCGCGCTTTGCAGACGG
>JAYTAO010000204.1:0-4424 GCA_043737435.1 Rhodanobacteraceae bacterium
CCCGCACTGACTTCGATCATCTCGGTTTTAAAGCCTTTCTTGTCGCACCAGCGCAGATACATGCGCAACAGAATTTCCGCCCAGTCTTGGGCCTCGGTGCCGCCCGAGCCGCTTTGAATATCGATAAAGGCGGCGTTTGGATCCATGGGGTTGGCAAACATGCGCGCCAATTCAAGGCGCTCAACAACCTGCAAAAATCCTTGCGCGTCTTTCTCGACGCTGCGCGCCGTCGCTTCGTCGCCTTCGTCAATCGCCATTTCAAGATAGTCTTTGGCGTCAATCAAGCCCTGAGTCAACGTGGTCAAATGCTTCACCACGCCTTCAAGCTGCGCGCGTTCGCGTCCTAAGGCTTGCGCCAATTCTGGCTTGCTCCAGACGCTTGAATCTTCTAATTCGCGAGTAACTTCCTCTAAACGCTCAGCTTTAGTATCGAAGTCAAAGATACCCCCTAAGGCCCAAAGTACGCTCTGTTAAGTCTTTGATTAAATTAGATAATGGATTGGTTTCAAACATAAAAACAAGTTCTCAAAAGATAAAAAATACGATTTCAGCGCGCGCTAATTTTAATGCGTCAAACGATCCGTTTGCACGGCAAGGGCGGTACGAATTAATTCCGCCATCATGTCCAAAAACACGGTTCCCATCCCCGGATGGAAACGATTTGGATCCGAGCTGCCAATTGCCATTAGGCCCACGGGATCCAGCGGCATCAGCACCGCGCTGGCAACATTCGCCGCACGTACACCGAATAAAAATTCGAGTTTTTCTGGCTTCAACCGTCCGCACAGCGGCACACGATGCTTCATGGCTTCGGCAAATTGTGCTAACCCTGGGTCAGTTTCCGCGACCGGCTTAAGCCAAGGTGCACCTGCGCCAAATTCAGCGAGCGCGTCGGGCGCTTCGATCAGCACTAATTGAATAAGATCGGTATGAAAATCTTCCTGAAGCGAGGCGGCAATTTGTTGCACCGCTTCGGTCAATGTGCGTGCTTTTAGCAGCCGCAAGCCTAACAAATGCACCCGCTGCATCAGTAGTTCATTATCTTGCGCAACTTGAATCAGTTGGTGTAGGCGCATGCTGAGCTGCTGATTTTTTTCCCGCAAAACGTCCAGTTGATAGCTTGCTAATGATGCGATATTTTTTGCCTCGTCTTTAGGCAATTGCAAGCTGGCGGCTAGATCAGGAAACTGCAGTAAGAAATCACTGCGGCGGCGCAAAAACGCGGCGACCGCTTCGGCGTCGATAGGATCGGTGGGCGACACGGCGGGAAGGTCAGACATGGTCTTTTCAGGAGCTAAGTTTGAGCGTGGAGCTTATGCGAAAAGCCGCCTGCAGCGAAAATGTTTTCCGGATTCGACATTAATGCGTTAAGCGACCATCAAACACATGTGCAACCGAGCCCCGTAGCACCACCTCAGCGCCGTCACTGGGCCAGCTTACAGCCAACTCTCCGCCCGGCAGCGCCAAAGTGATATTGCGATCGCATAAGCCTAGGCGAATCAGGTTGATTGCGGCCGCACACGCGCCACTGCCACACGCCAGTGTTTCGCCGGCACCGCGCTCGAACACGCGCAATTTCGCATAATCGCGGGTTAGCACTTCGCAAAAACCGACATTGACGCGTTCTGGAAAATCACGATGGCTTTGCAACGCGGACCCGATGCGCTCGACTTCGGCATTGACGACACTGGGCACTAAAACTGTCGCGTGTGGGTTGCCCAGGCTTAAACCAGAAAATTCAATAGTTTGACCCGCCACGGTGATTTGATATTGCAATGCGGTGGCTGGTTTGAGCAGAGGGATCTTAGCAGGCAAAAATTCCGGCTTGCCTAAACTGACGCCAATTTCACCGTTTGGCGATTGGCTAACGCTGACCAAGCCCGCGGGAGAAGCTAGCTCGAACGGCGCGCGCAGTCCATGCCGATGGATCAACCACCAAGCAACCGCACGCGCACCATTACCGCACTGTTGTGCGCTGCTGCCGTCGCGGTTAAATATTAAATAGCCTAAGCCGCTGACTGCGGCCGAATTTTTCGTCACTACCATCAACTGATCAAAGCCAACCGCGGTCCGGCGGTTTCCTAACGCTTTTGCTAAGTCAACATAATTGATGTCATTAGGATGGCTAAAGGCTTCGATCAGAACGAAATCATTGCCCGCGCCATGCAGCTTGGCAAAGGCAATCTCAACCATTCGCAGCAGGCACAGCGGGCGCGTCTGCTGGTTTAAGCGGGCCTTTATTACCGCAGCCGCTGAGTGCCAAAATTAAGATCAAACACAAACCAATTACAAAGCGAGCGTGGCGCATCGAAATTACTTATCTGAGAATATGGATCTTCAGTATACGAGATCGACGCTGTCAGGGCTTTCCCGCTATTCTCCGCGGCTCTTTTAGATCGCAATAAGCTGAATTTTTTATGACTACTATTAACCAAGTGCAACTGGATACTGGCCCGGCACCAAGTTGGGGCGTTATTTGGCTGCACGGCCTGGGAGCGGACGGGCATGATTTTGAACCAATCGTGCCGGAACTGTGTGCACGCACTTGGCCCGCGATTCGCTTCGTGTTTCCGCACGCGCCGGTGCGGCCGGTTACGATTAACGGCGGCGCGCGCATGCGTGCTTGGTATGACATCAAAAGTTTAGATCGCACCGCACTGGGTGAAGCCCCAGGCATTCGCGATTCCATCACCTTGATCAGCCAGATCCTGGCGGAATTTGGCAAGCAAGGCATTACGCCTGAACGCACATTTATTATTGGCTTTTCGCAAGGCGGCGCGCTGGCACTGTCCGCAGCACTTCGTTACCCATCGAAATTAGCCGGTGTAGTGGCGCTGTCGTGCTATTTGCCGCTTGCAGAGTCATTAGCGGACGAGGCGAACGCTGCGAACGCGAGTATTCCGATATTTATGGCGCACGGCGTGCAAGACCCGGTGGTGCCGATGGCGCTTGGACAATTGAGCGCGCAAATTTTGCGAACACGTGGCCTCAGCGTTGATTGGCACCAATACCCGATGCCACATTCCGTGTGTGCCGAGGAAATCGCTGATCTAAGAACTTGGATGGCGGCGCGGTTGTTGGGGTGATGGTCTGTCCTTAAGCGGTCGCGCGTTTTGCGCTAGCTTGACGCAGCCATTTTTCCGCCATACGCACCAGCGATGCATCGGCGTTTAGGTCAGCCGCAAGGGTTGCAATGTCTACCCAGCTGAGCGCCAAACTTTCCTCGCTCACCGAAAAATCTTCAACAGTGGCGCGCACGACAAAGCGTACGTCCCAGTGGATATGTGCGGCTTCATAGTTTGGCGCGCCGATTGCACCGCGCGCGGGAATTTTGTGCGCATCTAAATCAAAAATTTCCGGGACGATCAACAAACCCGGAAGCCCAGATTCCTCTTCGGCTTCGCGCAGGGCGACATTAACTAAGTCCTGATCACCATCTGCGTGCCCGCCCAATTGCAGCCAACGTCCCAACTTCTTGTGGTGTGTCAGCAGCACGCGCGCGCCATCGTTGCTGACCAACCACGCGGACGCGGTGAAGTGTCCGGGCGGATGCGCGCGGTGATATACATCCGTGTGTGACGTGGCGAAGGCGGCAAATCGTCGCTTTTCGTCTATTTGAGAAGCGCACGAGGTTTGATAGCGCGCAAGAACTGCCTGTAAGCGTCGTCCTGGATTAATTTGGTTAGTCATAGTGAATTTTGCTTGCCGCTAGAGCTTGGGCTCAAGTATGGTACGTATCACTTTTCCAGGCCAACTTAGCGCTGGGAAATGTGGCCGCAAGGTTTATTAACACCGAAATGCACTATTGGTTAGCTTAGCAAACCGCCAAAGGTGGATAAATTGCGAAGCTGTAACGAAGCTTCTTAAAAAGGGAAAATTGATGGCGAACACATCGAAGCCTGGATTCATTTCGCGCTTATTATTGCGAAAGACAGTCGAACAGGTACAGCGGGAAACCGAGACGAGCACCTTGAAGCGGACGCTAGGCCCGTGGAATTTAGTTTTCCTGGGTATTGGCTGCATCATAGGCGCAGGCATTTTTGTGCGCACTGGCAGCGCGGCCTCGTTGCACGCCGGTCCGGCGGTACTAATTTCGTTTTTAATCGCGGGCGTGGTTTGTGGGCTCGCTGGTCTTTGCTATGCAGAGTTGTCCTCGACCTTACCCGTTTCCGGTTCGGCGTATACCTACAGCTATGCCACGGTTGGTGAATTTGCTGCTTGGATTATGGGCGGCCTGCTGCTACTAGAATATGGCTTGGCCGCGTCTGTGGTCGCGGTCGGATGGTCGGGTTACGTAGTCAGTCTACTAAAAGATTATGGGATGGCAATTCCTCCCGAACTCACTGGGCCTTACGGACACGCACTCTTGCGTGACGGCGTAGCCGTATTAGGCGCAGATGGCAGTGCTGTAACGACTTTATTCA
>JAYTAO010000205.1:0-1687 GCA_043737435.1 Rhodanobacteraceae bacterium
CTCAGCATCGGTGAGGATTTATCCGGCCTGCTTGCCGGTGCTGCAGGCACGATCTCGACGGTGTTTCCTGCCGGCAATACACTGGCGGATCAGCTAAAAATCGTCGCACGCATGATCAAAATTGGGAAAAGCAGCTTGGCTGCCCAGCGCCAAGTATTTTTCGTCAATTACGGCAGCTTTGATTTGCACGATGGCATGTTTGTCGCCGGGCAAGCGGTCGCCACCGCAGGCCACGGCGCATTAATGACTCAGCTAAATCAGGCGCTCGGGGCTTTTTGGTCAGCCATGAACGAGATCGGCACGCAAAACGAAGTAACTAGCTTCACGATGAGCGATTTCGCGCGCACGCTCAGCGGTAACGGCAATGGTTCTGATCACGCCTGGGGCGGCAATATGATGGTTCTTGGCGGCGCGGTACAGGGCAATAAATTATACGGAAGCTACCCAAAACTGATTATCAATAACGATAGCGACATCGATAAAGACTGGAGCTTTTCGCGCGGCCAATACATACCGACCACGGCCGTCGATCAAATCGCCGCAACCTTAGCCAAGTGGATGGGCGTGACCGATACCGCGGCGATGGATACGATCTTCCCGAACTTGAATGCTTTTGCAGCGCGCGATTTGGGATTCATGGGGCCTTAAATGCAGGCGGCCGCGCACCCGGCATTGCTGCGGTCGCACGAGTTGACAACACCAGCGCTTGAATGAAGATGCGCACGTCTGCTTTCGCGCGACCGGGGAAAAAGCGTTGAAAAAATGTTTTATTCATGTCGTTGCGCTAACGCTAGCGCTGGTTTTGCTAACTGCCACGGATAACTTCTGGGCATTTCCCAGCCGTCCGGCAAGCGGCGTGTTCGATGAAAGCCAGAGCTTGTCGAACAATGACCGCGTCGCGTTGGAGGTGCTATTGAGCCGCGCACGCGCCCTGGGCGAAGACATTGCCGGCGCCATTTTGACTTCCGTGGACGGCGCTGTGCCGCGCAAATATGCCACTGATCTGTTCAACGCCTGGGGCTTGGGCGGGCAAAAACGAATCGGGGCGTTTTTGCATTGGTGGCGGTGCAAGATCGTGCCGCCGAGCTGATTCTTGGCACGGGTATCGACGGTGCTGCTGAGCAGGCGATTTCCGAGCGCATCATGCAAGAAACCATGGTGCCCGAGTTTCGAGCCGGCCGTTACGCGATGGGCGCTTTTCGCGGCGCAGAGCGCGCCGCCGTAGAAATTTTGCGAATTTCTATTGCGCTGAAGGCGGCGGAAACCGCGAGTTCTATGTGCAATCGTTGCGACGAACGAAGTTGGGCGGGGCGTTACGCGCAGCCTTAAGGTCTTTGCCACGGAATTGCGGGCAGGCGGAAACCTATGAATAACAAAAAAGTCACTATATGGTCAGCAAATAATAATGTATCTTAAAGTACAACTTTTACTGCCAAGGCCGTTTATGCGAATAAATGTTTTATTTATGACACAAAAATGGCTTATTTCCATAGCGCTTCTGCTCGTTTCGTGCATTTCTAACGCGCAATCGGTGCAGTTTTATGATGAAAGTGCAGGTGCCTCGACCACGCCGATCCCGACGTTCTACTTGGCGCCGCCGTGGTCTGCGATCAGTAGCAGCATAAATCCTGCATCGAATAAAAACCTGTCTTACGCCAAGCTGGGCGTGAAAGTTCAAGGTGCGGGC
>JAYTAO010000206.1:0-4415 GCA_043737435.1 Rhodanobacteraceae bacterium
AGATCAAAAGCTTCCTGCCAACGCGTTTGCGCCTCTAGGCTATGAGCCAATCCAATCAGCGCCTCAGCGTGCGGCGCGCCCAGCTCCAGTGCCGCAGCAAAAGCGCGTTCTGCGCGTGGCGCATGGCCCAGGCGCAAGCGAGTTTGCGCCAATGCAAGCCACGCTGGAGCGTTCTTCGGGGCGGCTTGAATACTTGCCTCAAAATGCGTGGCGGCGCGATCAAGAACGCCGCTTTGCGCGAGCAGTTTTCCCAAAGTAAATTGCGGCGCGGGCGCATCCGGTGCGATCAAGATACAGCGTTCCAGGCGGGTGATCGCCTCCTCAGGGCGCTTTTCACGCGCCGCGAGCACCGCCTCCCAATAGATGAACTCTGGGTCGTCGATCAGGCCTGGATTCTGCGTCAATGTGCTGCGAAGTCGCGTTAAAAGGGCTGCAAGTGCAGCAGGTTCGCCCATGCTTGCCGCATGGGCGAGTTCGTTGGAGCTTGAAGTTTCGATATAAGTTGCTTGGTTGCAACTAACGCTGAGTCAGCGGCACATAGTCGCGATGCGTCGCACCGGTGTAGATTTGCCGTGGACGGCCAATTTTCACATCGCCTGCGGCATTTTGCTCGAGCCAATGCGCGATCCAACCGGCGGTGCGGCCAAGCGCGAACATCACTGTGAACATTTCCACCGGAATGTTGAGCGCTTTGTAAATCAGGCCGGAATAGAAATCGACATTCGGATAAAGCTTGCGCTCGACAAAATAATCATCTTTGAGCGCTGCTTGTTCTAATTCCAATGCGACTTCCAGCATCGGGTCATGGACGCCCAATTTTTCCAGCACTTCATGCGTCATCTTGCGAATAATCGTGGCGCGCGGATCGAAATTTTTATAAACGCGATGGCCAAAACCCATTAAACGGAAATCATCCGTCTTGTCTTTGGAGCGCGCGATTGCTTTCGCGACGTTCGCTTTGGTGCCAATTTCTGCCAGCATTTCCAACACCGCTTCGTTCGCGCCGCCGTGTGCCGGGCCCCAAAGTGCGGCGACACCTGCGGCAATACAGGCAATCGGGTTCGCTCCGGTCGAGCCAACTAAACGCACCGTTGAGGTCGAAGCATTTTGCTCGTGATCGGCGTGCAAAATGAAAAGCAAGTCCAGCGCTTTTGCCGCAATAGGATCCACCTGATAGCTTTCCGCAGGTACCGCAAACATCATGTCTAAAAAGCGGCTGCAGTAATCCAGCGAATTCTTAGGGTACACGCTAGGCTGGCCGACCATATGTTTGTAGCAGGCGGCCGCAACCGTCGGCATTTTGGCGATTAAACGAATCGCGGTGATCATGCGGTGCTCAGGGTTATTTGGATCTAGCGAGTCGTGATAAAACGCGGCTAAAGATCCGACCATGCCGCACATCATCGCCATCGGATGGGCGTTGTGGTGAAAGCCATTCATAAAGGTCTTCAGGGACTCATGCACCATGGTGTGGTTGGTCACATGGTTGGTAAATTCTTGTGCCTCTTTCGCGTTTGGCAGCTCACCTTTGATCAATAAATAAGCGACTTCTAAAAAGTTCGAGTTTTCGGCCAACTGCTCAATTGGGTAACCGCGATACTGCAAAATGCCTTTGTCGCCATCAATAAAAGTGATGGCTGACTTGGTTGAGCAGGTGGAAACGAAACCTGGATCAAAGGTGAAAACGCCCAAATCTTTATTCAGTTTTCCGATATCGACCGCTGGATCCCCCTGCGTGCCTGAAATCAGCGGAAGTGCGACAGATTTGCCAGTGTTCGGGTCGGTAAGTTGAAAAGGCTGAGACATGCGGTTTTCCTCAATAGGGTGAGTTCGGGGCGTGCGAGTGTTGTGCAGCAGGGTCGCTGAAAGATACTCGTTCAGCGCGCAATAAAACATCTAAAAACAAAGGTTTTAAAAAGCATAATGTTGCGGTGTGCGAGGATTTCCGTTGTCTTACTAAGGAAATTGCCATTGTCCAAAAGCCTAAAAATCACTTATGGTCAAATTTTGTCATGACAATTGGCACTAACGTTGCATAGGGCATTGCAAACAAGCTTTACCTTGTCCGCTTTGACTGCTAAGCCCTATTCTTAGAAACGCGGCCGGGAAGCAAACTTTTGGTTGTTTCGTTTTGCCGCGGCAAAACACACGCTCGCGCAGTATGTTTCCACTAATTTAATCAACGAGTTACCTCCATGTCCGTTCAAAATTCGCCCGAACACCTAGCCCTTGCCCGCTTTAATATGGTTGAACAGCAAGTCCGAACCTGGGACGTGTTGGACTATCGGGTTCTTGATGTGCTGCATGCGATTCCTAGGGAAGAGTTTGTCCGCCCAGAACACCGCGCCATGGCCTATGCGGACGTCGAATTGCCGCTACTTGCAGCACTAGCTAATGGCGCGCCGGAAAAACTATTTAAGCCGGTCATTGACGGCCGCATTTTGCAGTCGATCGCGCTGACCGGTGACGAAGAAGTGCTTGAAATTGGCACCGGCAGCGGCTACACCACGGCCTGTCTAGCAAAGCTAGCGCGCCGCGTGACCAGCATTGAGCGCCGTGCCGATTTTGCTGAGATGGCCGCACTCAGATTAAAAGCACTTGGGCTTTTCAATCTGAACATAGAATGTGCTGATGCGTTTAAAGGCTATGCGCCTGCGCACAAATTCGATGTGATTGTGCTGGGTGGCGCTGTGGCGGAATTGCCGGCTGTGCTTTGGCAAATGTTGAACCCGAATGGCCGTATTTTTGCGGTACGGGGGTTGAGCCCGGTGATGGACGCGGTGGTGCTCAGCGGTAGTGAAAAATCACCCAAAACAATTTCATTGTTTGAGACCGACTTGCCGTACCTGCACGGTGCTGAACCTGCTGCAAGGCCTTTTGTGCTGTAACACTTTTGCGCTGTAACACTTTTGCGCTGTAATAAATTAGCTTCTAAATAAATTAGCTACTTAACAAATTGACGGGCGTTAACTTTGCCCTGCATGACCTCTTATTTTTGCCGAATTGACAGGAACGACCATGAGTATTCGACTAAACGCTCTCGCTGCTGGATTTGCGGTGTCTGTTACCGCCCTCGCCTTCGCGCCGCAGCTGCACGCGGAAGATTTGCTGCAGTCCTACGAATTGGCACGCGCAAGTGACCCGCAGCTGCAAATTGCTGAGGCCGCGCGCAACGTTGCAGCGGAAGGCATTGTCCAAGCGCGCAGTGCATTACTGCCGCAAATTAATGCCTCTGCAGGCTATCAGCATTCCAAAAACAATTTCCCATTGAAGGACTCGGTTTCGCGGGTGGTGGTTGGCTCCGGCACCGGCACGACCAATGCCAATAATTACGGCGCGCAGCTCAATCAAACCATCTACGACCGCGCCAATTACACGCGGCTGAACGCAGCCAAATCCTTGGCCGAAAGCGCTGAAGCGTCGTTTCGCGCCGCCGAGCAAGCGCTGCTGGTGCGGGTCGCGACTGCCTATTTTCAAGTGCTTACCGCACAAGATTCCCTGATCAGCTCGCAAGCTGAAGAAAAAGCGGTTGGACGTCAGCTTGAACAGGCCGAACAGCGCTACAACGTCGGTTTGACCGCGATTACCGACGTGCACGAAGCCAGGGCGCGCCATGATGGCGCAGTGGCAGCAGCGATTTTGTCGGAAAATGCCTTGGACGACGCGAAAGCGGCGTTGACTGAGCTTACTGGCAAAACCATTGATACCGTGGTCGTGGTGCGCGCAGAAATTCCACTGGTACCGCCCAGCCCGGCCGATTGGCAAACCTGGGTCGAGAGTGCGATCAAATTTAGCCCGACATTGGCAGCGCGCGCGGCCGACGCGAAAGCCAGCGAGCAACAGATCGCCACAGCGAAAGCGGCGCGCTACCCCACTGTCTCCAGCACCTTCAACTATTCCAACAACAGCAGTCGATCCACCTCGGATTTGAGCTTCAACAACAATAATCCTGGCCGCAGCGTCAGCTCCACCGATGATAGCGATGGCTCCTCGCTCGGCATCAATGTCAATATTCCCCTGTTTTCTGGATTCAATACCAGTTCGCGCATACGTCAAGCGGTACTGGATTCCGAGGTTTCAAAAGATCGCTTAGAACAAGAGCGCCGCGCCATTACCCGCGCCACCCGCAACGCCTATCGCTCAGTTATTGCGGGCGTCAGTGAAGTCGGCGCGCGTAAACAGGCTTTAGTCAGCGCCAAAAGTGCGCTGGAAGCAACGGAGGCGGGCTTTGAAGTGGGAACACGTACCATTGTCGATGTGCTCCTTAGCCAACAAGTGCTGTTCCAAGCGCAACGCGATTACTCGCAAGCGCGGCATAATTTTCTGGTCAATGGCCTGCGGCTCAAATCGTCGGCAGGCACGATCACGCTGGACGATTTGAAAGCGGTGAATGCGTTGTTGTCGAAGAAGTAGTT
>JAYTAO010000207.1:0-4414 GCA_043737435.1 Rhodanobacteraceae bacterium
CAAATACGGCGCGTTCGGAGTGTAGGCTTTCAGTTCGAGCGTGGCTTGGGTATCGCTTGCCTGGAATCGATCGTCTGAGCGCGGCACTTCAGCCGCAACCGCGCTGCGACTTAAATTAGCAGCCGAGAAGTCCAGTGAAGGTGCATCGTCGTGCATCGTCGCCTCGGGCGGCTCCGCCATTGGCGCGGACTCAGGCATCGCCATCTGGGCACTTGGCCTAGCTGCGGGCGGCGCTGCGCCCGCAGAGAGCATTGTTTCGAGCGCGTCACTGCTCCGCCTTCCCTCAGAGCGTCCTGTAGCCTGCGCACGCGCATTCGCTACTTCAGCACGCTGCTCTGCGGAAAGCGTTTCTAGATAAGCCGCATCCGCCGCCAATAACTCTTGCATGAGCGTGCGGGCGCTAGCTTCATTACTAGGTTTATCGCCCGCATCCTGCAAAAGCTGGGCGCGCTTGAGCATTGCCACCGCGCGCTTTTGCTGCGCATAGTTATCGGTTGCATACCATTGCTTTCCAATGCGAATCGCCATGTCTGGCAAAACTCCAGAAAGCCACGGGTGCGGCGTGGCGTGCCAAGCTTTGAATGCCTGCCACTGATTAGTCAGCGCATCTAAATTCGGCGTGACGTCAGCACCCTTTGCCACGCGCCGTGCGTCAAACTGCGCACGCAATTCGGGTTCTATCGGTGCCACTTCATAGCGCAGGTAATCCTCAATCGAATCCAGCACCAGTAAAGACGTTTGCTCGGTCACCACACTAAATTGGGTCGCGAGTGCCAGCGTCTTTTGATTCATGGTGTCGCTCGCGCGGATTTGCGTCGCGGCCCAAAGCCGTTGAATCGGCGCCGCCAGCTCGCTTGCAATATTAGCCCGCAATGGCGTGGTGATGCTGCGCACCTCGGTCTGCGCACCATTGCTCCAGCGCAGACTGATCTTGGTTCCGGCCTTGCACCGCGCAGCAAGTGTGGCCGTGCCTGCCAGCACTGTGCTGATTGCAATCGCATCTGTACAGGCACCCGCAGGCGCGCTTGCCTGCACGCCAACCCGCGCGGCACGCGCAGATTTCACTGCGGCGTCGGCGCTCAAGGCGATCAGATCCAGCGTGTTCGCATTCAATTGTGCTGCCATGCGCGTAATGCCGGTGCCATCAGATGTGGCGGTCGCTACACCGATCACATATTTGCGCGCCATCGGCGTGCGCGCTTGCATCTTAAATGGCTCGAAGGTGGCGCTGCCATCGGTCAAGACAATGCCTAAATCCACCACCTCGCTAAACGCCAGCGCCTGCAACGAGGTGCCGCCATCGTAGTCAATCGTTTTTAGCGCAGCGAAAAATTCTGCGCTTTTTCCTGATTTAAGCTGGAAATTTTGCGTAGGCGCAGCCTTATCACGAAACGCAATCAGCTGAATTTTAGCGTCGCCATACTCAGCAAATAGCGCGCTTAAAAACGCCGCTTCTTTTTGATGATTACGCTGCAGGCCGCTGCGCGAGGCATCCAGATACACCGCAATCGACTTCGGTGCAGCGCCCTGATCAGGAAACCCGCTTGGCGCATCAATTTGCGCAACTACATATTGATACGGGTCTTTCCCATCCGCCGCCGCAGTTGCATACAGGCTCAGCGCGCGTTCGGCCGGCAAGTCCAGCGCAATCATCGCTTCTGGCTGCACATTGAGTTGCGTGCGCTCCGCAATTTTGGCGTCGCTGAGCGCTAATGCATTCGTAGCGTTCAGCGTATTCGCGGGCGCACCAACCGCTTCAACGCGCACCGAGTAGCGATCTAGCTTGCCAGTCACCGGCACAGGAAAGCGGTAGCTCCACTTGCCGTCCACGTTTTGCAGCGCCTGCTCTATGGTGATCGCAATGCGCTTAACGCCGCGCGCAGGGATCGGATAAATCCGGGTGCGAAACACATTGCCGCGCGTCAGCTCCGCCAAACCTGGATCAACCCCGCGCCGCGTTATTTCTTCAAACGCAATCCGTGCGGTTTGCTTGGGCACCACCACGCCCTCGCGCAGTACGCCATTGACCTCTAAAGCATAGCCCGCAACCGTTTGTGCCGGCGTCAAGGGAAATACAAACTCGCCCTCCAGCACCCTGTTATTTGGATTTTCGAACTCTAGCTCGATGCGCGTACTGGCTAAAAAACCGTAGGTTTTTGCTTGAATACGCATGCTGCTTAAGCGAATTGGCTGCTCGCCTGCTATGGCAGGCGTCCAAATTTGTACGGGGCCGTCCTGTGCCAACGCGGGCGTACACAGAAGTGACAGAGCAGAGGCGAATGGCAAGGCGAGCGATTTCATAGTGGGTTTTTCCGTTTGAGCTCAGAGCGCTACGTTAGCAAAAGCGAAACGGGGTTAATTTAGTTTTTTGTCCTTCCAGCTCATGCTTTAGAATTTTTCGGCGTGGATCAAGGTTTTAAAAAAGCGCGGCGCTAATCGGGTTTAATTGTGACAGAAAGTGTTGGCGGTGTAGCATGGGACGTTAGATCAAAGCATCCTGCCTACATCAAACAGAGGAATTTCAAATTGGCGCGCACACCCATCACTTTAAAGCGACTCGAAATTGAGAATCTGCGCGGTTTTGCGCGCCTGGAGATTGATTTCGCCGCTGATTCCGGCCCCTACGTGGTGATCGGCAAAAATGGCACGTGTAAGACAACGCTATTACGTGCGGTGGCGACGGTGCTGGGTGTTGAACGCGACGCGAATCCATTCTTGGTACGAGCTATAACCTTAGGGTGGTTTAATAAGGACGTTAGGTTAAGACCACAAGTGATGCTTGAAGGTGTGACCCGTAGTTTCGAGATGATCTTGCAGGGCGTAAGGGCTCTTTTCTCGCCGGGAGCTTTCGCGTTTGATGAAGTTGCATTTGTATGTGCCTATGGCGTGAGCCGATTTTTCTCCGGCCCAGACTCCAGCGTTTCAAGTGGCTATATATTTGAAGATGCCACGGCAACACTGTTTAACGTACCAAAGCCATTAACCGACCCAGAATTGACGATTCGAAGACTAGAGGATCGCCTCAGTGAGCCCAATTTCTATGCAATGCGGAAATCACTTGAGCGCCTAATTGGTCTTTCATCTGATCAATCCATCCACGTAGTGCCCGGCGGCGGCTTAAAGATTCACGGGCCAAATGGCGAGCAACACGACCTGCATTCCTGGGCCGACGGCCACCGCATTACCTTCACTTGGATACTCGATTTTTTCGCGCAAGCCATGAAAGCCGATGCATTTGACACGGATGGCAATATTTGCGGCGTGTTGTTGGTGGATGAAATTGAGCAGCATTTACATCCTTCATTGCAGCTCGAAATATTGCCGAAATTGCAGGCACTATTGCCAAAGTGCCAGATTATTGTGAGTACGCATTCGCCGCTAGTGGCGCTGAGCGTGCCCAGTGACCATGTGATATCGCTACAGCGTCAGGAAGACGGGAGCATTGTGCGCATGCCTACACCCGATTTGACCGGCTACAGCGCGGAAGATGTGTTGGTGCATCCAAATCTGTTTGATGCGCCTGCGGAGACAAAGGCCACCGAAAGTGCGCGGGCGGTTTTTAAGGCGCAGATGATCCATGTTTCGTCATCTGACGCCAGTTTGACCCCAACGAATCAAGATAAGTTTGGACTAGCATCCATCGCTTTGTCCAAACCTAGTCGTAATCGCTTGGCCGAGGTTGACCCTGAATTGGACGCGGCATTGAAGCAAGTGTTGGCGGCAGCGAAAGCAGCAAGGCAGTGATTCGCGGTATCCGAGATCGTATCGACCCGGATACCGGCCTTGCATTAACACCGGTCGATAGCTGGTTGAATAGCGCAATAGCGGCAACCATGCTGGCGGTGACCGAAGGCGGCGCGCATGTGGTCAATGACGATATTTACGGCGCGCTTGCAGTACGTCAGGTGCTGGAAAAATTGTTTGAACAAAAGTGTGCCTATTGCGAAAGCAAAATCGGCATCAACGCCGCTTGGGATGTAGAGCACTATCGACCGAAAGGACGCGTTGCGGAAAATGCCGCGCACCCTGGCTACTACTGGTTGGCATATGAGTGGAGTAATTTGCTGCCTTGCTGCGCGTTTTGCAATCAAAGACGGCACGACCGTCCGTCGCTGACACATGCCGGAGGCCTCGCTGCCGGTAAGGCTGATCAATTTCCACTGGAAAACGAATCAGATCGCTGTATGCATCATCAAGGGGATCTGGCGCTGGAACGCCCGTGGTTACTGAACCCTTGCTTGGATGAGCCGGAAGCCCATATTTCTTTTGCCCCGGATGGCAGCGCGATTGCTTTGACTGCAAGGGGTCAAAAGACCATCGAAATCTGTCACTTGAATCGCAAGCGTCTGCGCGATGACAGGTTGGAAAGACTTGTTGCCGTAAACCTGCTCATTACATTACTGCATCAAGCGCA
>JAYTAO010000208.1:0-1677 GCA_043737435.1 Rhodanobacteraceae bacterium
CCCCACGTTCAACGCGATCTGGGGCATAGCGGGTTAACAGCAAATGCTCCGCAATCTTTCCCTGCCCTAATTCAGCGCGACGGCTTTTACTGGCCATCAGGCCCAACACACGATCCGAATCCCGTACGCTGGATACTTCTGGGTTGACCACAACAATCGCGCGATCAGCAAAATACATCGCCATATGTGCGCCATGCTCAATGCCGGCGGGAGAATCACACAGCACGATGTCGAAATCCGCTTTTAAGTCATTCAATACCCGCTCAACGCCAGCAACCGTCAGCGCATCTTTATCGCGGGTTTGACTGGCGGCTAAAATCGCCAAATTGTCAAAACGTTTGTCTTTGATCAACGCTTGCTTAAGGCCGCAATCACCATTGATCACATTAACAAAATCGTAAACCACGCGGCGTTCGCAGCCCATGATCAAATCCAAATTGCGCAGACCAATATCAAAATCAACAACCGCGACGCGCTTGCCTAAACGTGCGAAGCCGCACGCTATAGACGCGCTCGTGGTAGTTTTGCCCACGCCGCCTTTGCCCGAAGTGACAACAATAATTTCAGCCAAGTTTTTCTCCAAATGTCGTAATTGCAGCTGTGCCCCAATACTCGCTGGCGCAAACACGCCGGTTTGCCGCAGCAAACAATGCAAAGGGTGTTTTTTAAGGCAGTCGCTGGAGTATTAAATGATTAATTTAGTATATCAAAGCGGAGTTTGTCGCCATCGAGCCAAATTTGCACGGATTTACCCATCAAATCTGCTGGAATCGATTCGAAAACGCGAAATATGCCCGCTATCGAGACCAGCTCAGCACCAAAAGCTAAACAATAAATTCGTGCGTTGCGATCACCTGAAGCTCCGGCAATGACTTTTCCCATCAAACGACCGTAGATGTGAATGCTGCCGTCAGCGATTACCTCACTGCTTGCGCCCGCGGCACCGGTGACGATTAAGTCGCGGCCTTTAGCGTAGAGCTGCTGCCCGGAGCGCACCTGTCCCTCGTAACGTTGCACAGCTAGCGCTTCTGGCTCATTGCGGGCGCTGGGCGTAGCAAGGTTTGCCACTTGACTGACGCTTTCCCGACGTGATTCAACCGACGTTGCGACTGGGATATGCGCTTTTGCTGCCACTGCCGCCACTGAAGAGATCACCGGCATAACTGCCTCAACAACCGCCTTTACCGACGCCTCAATTGCTTTCGGCATCAAATCATGATTTTCTGACTTAATAACGGCGCTGCTAGACTTTCCGATTCGCTTCGCCGGTGCTAACACCCCTAACCGTAAAGTCTTGGCAAGCGCGGCATGGGGCGAATCGGCCTCCGCAACAATCGCAATGGGCTGCATGCCCGCGTAGCGCAAGCGCGACATTATATCTTCCACGAATTCCGCATCCGCCGCTGCTCCACAGGCAGAGAAATCCAGCGCTACAGATGCGCCATCCAACAATTCTGGCGCGGCGGAAACTTGGTCAGCAACAAAGTTTTGGATCGCGTTCGCATCGGTTTGATAAATAGCCAAGCGCATCAGCGAAAATTGCGCGCTTTTTAGCTCACAAGCACCTTTGGTCACAGACGTTAAGCCGACAACTTAAGTTCGGGCCGCATGTTTAAGCGGTCCTGCCAAGCCCATGCGGGCAAAGTTGCTTCCGGCCTCGCTAAATAAGTATCCCGC
>JAYTAO010000209.1:0-10751 GCA_043737435.1 Rhodanobacteraceae bacterium
GAGTTTGAGCACTGGCGAGGCGTTCGAATACGACTCCGCCGGGCACCGCACCGCGAAAACATCCGGCGGCAATCGCACGCTCTACGTTTGGTCTGGCGACCAAATGATGGCGGAAACCAACACGATAGGAAACTCACTGTCGCAGGTCAGTCGAGTTGGAAGTCTGTTGCTGGGCGAAGTGCGCGGTGGGGTGGCGCAGCACTTTGATCAGGATGCGTTTAATTCGGTGATTGTGACTTCGTTGGCTGACGGAACCATACCCGGCAGGCTTTCGTATCGGGCTTTTGGGCAGGTTCGGTCGCAAACGGGGCTGATTAATTCGCCGTTTCGATTTAATGGCTATATCGACGACGGCAACGGCGAACTAAGCAATCCAGCGCGCTATTACGCGACGGCATTGGGGCGGTTTACTGGCATGGATCCGGCGGCGATGGATCCGATGAATCCGATCACGGGAAATCCGTATTTGGGTTTGAACGGGAACCCGATGGTGAACTTGGATGTCAATGGAAAATACGCTCAATCCGGCCACTACTACACCACTTATTACGCCGCATTGCGCACTGGTTTCAGTAATACGCAAGCGCAGACACTGGCGTTTTATTCGCAACTACCGGACCAGGCAGATCAGCTTGATGCAATCGGTGTCGCATCAAGATCGATAGCCGTTTGGATGGCACCGGGCGATGAGTATTCAGCAGAGCAAGCAAAAGTGTACGAGTGGCAGAGTACCTCGCAGGATGTTTTTCATTCGTTGAATTCACAACTTGCAACACAAGCGCAAAAAGAAACACAGGCTGCGATTGCTTTAGCAGGCAACGACCTCGCTACGGCAGGACTTTTGTTACATCGATTGGGTGATACTTATGCGCACGTCGATGAAAATGGCATGACTTTCCCACCATTAATTGGCCACGGCTTTTACGGTACGGACCCAGATCGGATTCAGCGTCACCCTGAGCGATACCAAGCTTACACTGCAGCGCTCTCGGATTCGCTGGGCGATATTGCGCGAAGTATGGGCATTCGGCCAGCGGCAACATCCAAACAAATCAGTGAGGAGCTCGGCGCGATGGCGACGATTCCGACGAAGGTTATGACCAATGCGCCGGAAGTTGCGCGCTCAAAAGCGCTCATGGGAAGCTTCCGACCAACACAATGGATGCAGCCCGCTCCTAGTGGTTTTGTAGTGCCGAAATTCCATGACCGCAGCGATGCCGAGCTGGAGAAGCTGACGCTAGAGGCGATTAAGCCGATGATTGAAAGGTGGGGCGGAAATGTAAAAGGTTATGCGCCTGAGGGCTTAGGTGCATCAATGATGCAGTTGTTATTGCCGTTGAGTGAATTTAATTCGGTGGAACAGGCTGTTGAAAAGGGCCCAGTTGTTACAATTGGAAAAGAAACGGTACCCGTAACAACATCCTCTGTTGCGCATAAATCTATAGCTCGAGCAATTCGAATTATGCGAAGTGTCCAAGCTGGGGCTCGCGGTGATCCCAAGGTTGTGCAGGAAACGGGATCGGGCACGGTTTTAAAGCTAAAGGAACATTGAGATGCGAATCGCATTAATTATCGTACCTGGGACACTAACAATGCTTCTAACCGCATGCGGGCATGAAGAAAGTGAAGTTTTGAAAATCGGCGCGATAACTCGCACGGAATATTGGATGACGGAGCCTCTAGCGTGGGAAGGCCCTGGTCGAAGTTACGAGTATGCGGAACTGTGCTCTCCAAAATTGCCTAAGTGTCTAAGAGGTAAGTACCTTTCAATGTCCCAGTTCGTTTCACCTACGAAAGGTAAATTGGCAGTGACTTTTTTGGATGGAACTTGGGCTGATCCGCCGGATATTCGAAACGCCCATTCATATTTCTTAGATACCGTTAGTGGCGAGGAAATTAAGTGCGGAAATTGTAGTTTTGACAAACTTGGGTTTGGTGATGGCTCTTGGCTCAGAGAAGGGAAGGTTTTTCTTCCATCCGAACACGTGGAAGTGCCCATGAGCAGCACTAAAGAAATTACCTACATTGTTGAGTTTTCTCTATTGACCGCTTTTCAAACTGCTCAGCAACGTTTTTTTTTAAATTTAGTGCCGAAAAATTATAAGGGGTTTTTAATGAGCTATTCGCCAGCGATAAATACTTGGGCGACGCTTAAATGCAGCCCCGAATGCACAATTTACTGGGCAAATGAAGACCTGAGCGGATACAACACCAAACCGACGGGCTGCGCCAGCGACCAGCTGTACATCATTTGGCGGGGAGAAGAGCCGAACGTGGCGTTTTCAAATTGGGCGCAGGCGAAGGATATTTGCCTCGACAACGAGGGCAGGCCCTTGTTTCGGCAGTTGAGTTTTGACGAGGAACTTGCGCTAACTTTGGCGCAGCCTGGTCGCGGCGATTTGCCAAGTGTTTATCAGTATCCCAGCCAAGAAGTGAAGTGAAAGCTAATAGAGCCTAGTCAACGTCCAATTTGGTTTTTTTGTTGTCATGTCTGCGATGTCATGTTGTGCCGTCTGTAGCCGCCCCAATTCCAACCGCACAGTTAGCCAAATTATTTGTCGTACAAATTGGCAAATATCCAAGCTTGATTACCAAGTTGCATCGTATCGGCGGAGATTTTTTCCAGTCGTAGTCATAGCGCCGGGAGATTGATGCCGCCTTGGACACGCAGATTAAGGTCTGAGGCGTGGCTGTCCGAGCTTTGAGCTTTAAGTGACAACGAAAGATTAAATTTGCCGCAATTGCGGCTGGGTGCATTGGGTTTTGAAAAGGTTTTTGGGAAATTTAACGCTCAGGAATGGTAGGAAGCGAATGATCTGGGGGCAGCTTTTGGGCTGCCGCCAGATATTGGCTAAAAAATGGCTGTCCAGCGCTTCGCGCAGAACTGTCCGTTTTTGCTTACTGGCGAATGGCAGCCTCCTCGTACTCCAATTTTCCTTCAGTTTCAGCTTGCGCAAGTAACTCAAGGATTGGTTTCAATTCACAACTACTCGGTATGTGAACCGCGAAAAGTTTCGTTATGTTGCTCCTTTCGCACTCACATCCAAATGCTACTAGGGCGCTTATAAAAAACATTGCTTCACTCTCGCTGGAAACATAAACGCGGATAGTTGAATTTTCGCTAGGTTGAATTAATGCACCAAATAAAAATTCACCTGTATCTGATAAATTTGCGGTGACTACGTCGCCACAGCTAATTCCGCGAACATAAAACGGAATGTTGTCTATTTCGAAATTATCATTGCCAAGGGGAGTCGCCCACATTGATTCCCAACCAACTGGCGGAAAGCCGTACTCGTCCTGCTCAAGCTTGAATAGCATTTTAATCGGATCTATTTGCTTCATCATTTATCACTTTTTTTTCTATTGCAATCCCTACAAACCACTTCGGCGTTTTCAATGGTGTTATTTCCTCCCTTGCTTCGTGCGACTACGTGGTCTATCTGCGCTTCGTTACCTGGTGGCGTAACTCCCCTCGTGCTTTTCGCGCCTGGGACAGTTGGTGTGCGGCACTCGGCACAGGTTACTACTCCTGAGTTCAGTGCCTTACTTTCAGCAACCACGTCCTGTCTAACTGCGGCGCCAAATGCCTTCCCCGCACCCACGCCGCCTGAACTACCTGCTTTTCGCGCCGCACCAACCACCACCCCACCTACAACCCCATCCGTAGCAACAGCCGCCGCTATTTCTACCGTCGGAGTCAATGCGGCGGCGGCTATCTGAGTAGCACCTGCAATTTCACCAGTTGCTGCGACACTTCCCGCTACTGCCAAACCACCCGCTGCCTCAGCGAGTGCAGGCAGCGCCCCACCGCCAGTGGCCATTACCGCAGCAATTACAAATGCAGGTCCGCGAAGCGGCGCAAATGCTTCAGGACTAGCCCCAACCGCGTCTGCATAACGATCTAGCGCTGAATCGCTTGCCCGCCCATCCGGATCCACATACTTATAAGGATTATTCCCCACATAAGCATACCGATTAAAATTCGTCCCGAGCCCGTTAACCGGATCCGGATCCGTCGACAAAAACCGCCCAATCACCGGATCATAATACCGCTGCTGCATATAAATCAGCCCGCTGGCCGCATCCGCCACATGCCCGGTATAGCCCGGCCCTTGGGCGATATTTGCTTCTAAACTTTGGCCGAATGGTTCATAGCGAAAGCGCTGCGTTAAAGTTCCCGCCGCATTCGTTTCCGCCACCGGGCTGCCCAGCTGGTCGGTGTGAATGTAGGTGACGGTTCCGGCATCCCTGGTCGAATCTGACGGGCGCGTCCGTATGCATTGATTCGGCGGCGTGCCCAGCGGGCACTCAATTTTGACCGCTTTTTGTGGCCTGCTTGCGGCACTGCATGCGCTGGCGTTGCAAGCGGCGACGTCATAGAAATAGGTGAACAACTGTTCTTCGACACTGTGGCGATATTTTTGTGCACTCGAATTGAGCGCGGTGAAGCTTCTGCAGGCGTTGGCGACGCCGCCTGCGACGTCGTGTTCACAAACCTGATAATGGCTGGCGGAGTTCACCGTATTCCACTGGAACCAATAGTCGCCGTTGGTGTAGGTCAGGCTGCCGGGTGCCAGCGCAAAATTCGTTGGTGCCAGCAGGCCAGCCGGTAGCGCCACTTGCACCGGGATCGGTGCGCTAAACGCCGAGCACAGCATCGGCAACTTTTTCGAGTCCGGCGAACACGCCATAATTCGATACTCGTAAATGCCGCTCGGCTTGCCGCTAACGCTCAAGCTCAAATTCGGCGCGGGCACGTCGCTAAACAACGCGTACGCACCGCCGTTCCCGCGCTCTTCAATGCTGTAGCGAACGGTGTTACAACTTGCCTGCCAACTCAATTGAAAATTGCCATCGACCGATAGTGCTGGTGTGCCGGTGAAACCGGCGGGTACCGGCGGCGTGCACGCTGCGCTGCCGGGGTTGTAGCTGACCAACGCTGAGCTGGCGCCTGGGCCACGGCTACCGGCGGCATTGACCGCCGTCACGCGGTATTGATAGCTGCCAGCGGCAGCAGGTGTGCGCAAAAAACTGGTGGTTGTTAGTAAATTACCAATCACTGCCCACGTGGTGGCGTTCGCGCTTTCTTCCAACGTGTAGCTCAGCGCTGCCATGGACGCTGGCCAACTTACCGTAAACGCAGCGCTTTGCGCACTGGCGGGTGCCAATACCGCCAAACGCGGGGGGCTGAGCAAATAAGGTGCCGATTCGCGGGCGTTGACGCTGCAATTCGCGGCTAAACAGGCGTACACGCGAAATAGCACTTTACCGCCATAGCTGGCGTTACTAACGCTTTGCGTCAAACTGCCCGGGTTGCTGCGCGTGATGGTTTGCCAGACGCCGACACAGCTATCGAAGAAATCGTCCGCCACGCACCATTCCAGCGTGTAGCTTAAACCGGTGCCTACGCTGGCGGGCCAGCTGGCGGTAAAATTGCCCGTGGCAGATTGTCCAGTCGGGCTCAAATTAAGGCTGGCAGGCGGTTGCAGCGCGGGCGCAGCACCGGCCAGTTCTTCGCGCGCCAATAACGTCCCGCCCAAATACACATGCCGCTTCTTGACGCCATCGCTGTCTTCCTCCCAAACCAATTGCCCGCTGCCGCTGTAGAGCTGATAGCGCTTTTTCGAAGCGTCGCTGACTTTGGTAATCAGCGCGCGGCGGCCTTTAGCATCGTAGGTGTAGTTTTCCGAAGCGCCGACGGTGCCGCTATTGAACTGGCGGATGCGCTCGGCGCGATCAAACACGAACCCGACGCTGGCACTGCCCGCGCCGCTGCGGCTGGTGACATTGCCGTGCTCGTCATAGCCCAAATTAAACGCGGTTTGGCCGCTGCTGTTATTGGTAATGTCGTTTAGCCGCTGCGTGACTTGGTTATAGTTGTAGCTGTAGCTGCGCGCTTTTGCGCCAGCGCTTACCGTAAGGCCGGTCAAATTATCCAGGCCATCGTAGCTGTAGCTGGCGTTGCCAAACATGGTACTGGCGCTGGACGACACGGTTTTTAGGCGGTCTAAGTCGTCGTAAGTCATCGCCCGGCTTTGATTGGTGGCTGCTACACCATCGGTTAGCCCAAGCACGTTGCCATTGGCATCAAAACTTAACGTGGTGTCCAGTATTGATGCGGTTCCTGCGGCATTACGCACCTGCACCCGGCCCGGCAAAAGCCGTGCGTTTTGAGTCATGGTATGGGTGAGCGTATTGCCGTAGTTGAAGTTGGTCAGTGCTCCGCTAGCGCTGTACTGCAAGCCCGTGGCAAAGCTGCCCACTTTGCTCGGCTGGCCTAAGGCGTTGGGCGCGTAGTCAATTTGCATGCCGTCCGGGTAGGTCATGCTGCTGGCATTGGCGTTGGCATCAAAGCCGTAACCCAAGGTGTAGACCTTCGCCCCCACGGTCAGCTTTTCTTGTGTTAATAAGCGGCGTTTATTGTAGGCAAATTCCCATAAAGTGCCGTCGGAGGACGCGGTTTTTACCGCGCCATCGTCGTAGTAGGTTAACGCGGTGCCGGGCGTGCCATCGGGAAAGCTGACGCCGGTTAAGCGTTTGCGTAGATCGTAGCTGTGATAGGTTTTGGCGGATTCGGGGATGGTGGCGTAGAAATTAGTGTCGCAATATTGCGCGGCACCCGGCAGGGTCGCGATCCAATCCACTGTGCCGTCATTGGCGTAATGGGTGTACGCGGTTCCTCGTTCGGGTTCTTGCACGGCGCACTGTCGACTGAGTTCATCGCGAAAATATTGGCGAGTTGAACTAACGGCTGCGCCATTTGTCGTTGTGCCACTGCGATTCATTCGCCTGACGCGCCCCAAAACGTCACGATCAATCTCAATCACCACATTTTCCGGTAACAATATTTTTACTGGGTAATCTTCAGTAGGCGCGCCAACTGTAAGGTACTCAAATGTCGTCGCTTTGCCACGCGCATTGGTTACGCGCTTCTTAAAACCGGGCAAATATTCGGTGACGGTTGCCAAATTTCCCAGCTCGGAACTCTGCAAAACCAACGTGGCGCGGCCAAGCGCGTCAAAAGTTGTACGTATGCCAGGCAAAGAGTCGGTGTAGTTTGAAATACTGCGCACCGGATAACTTTGAAACGTGGTGCGCCCAGCATGGTCGAACTGCGCGGTGAAATACGCTTTGGTGCCGGTGGGGTTATTCGCATCGTATTCCTCGGTCAACACCGGGCGATACAGGGCGTCAAAATATTGCCGCGTAGTTTTCGTGCTCACCGTAACAGTGCGTTCCCAGTGACTCGCGGGCAAACCAAATGCCGTGCTTTGAACCTGCACGAAGCCAGCGCTTAGACTATTCCAAGCAACCGAATCACCGGCAGGATGCGTGATGCTACTGATACGCCCTGCGCTGTCGCGGGCAATGGTGGTGGTGTTGAAAAGCTCATCGGTTTGTGAGCTTATAGCGCCGAAGTTATCGATTTCTTCGGTGCTATATTTTTGATCGGCATAGGTCACCCGCTGCGGCGTACCGCGCCACCAGTTATCCAAAGTAACGGCTTTTAGGCTTGGATCAATGATTTTTTTTAACGTGCCATCGGCAAAGTATTCATAGGTCTTGGCGACTTGACCTAAGGTTTGATGTTTTGTCGGCAACAAACTTACTGGATCACGTGTGCTGACATAATCAACGACTTCAATGATTCGATCACCATCGCCCGCTTGTTTAATGAATAACTGATCTAAAACCCATTGATCAAGAAAACTTTGAAAGCTGATTGTCACTAAGTGCGGTCTGGCTTGCCGACCACTGACATACTCACGACCAGAGTTGATGGAACCAGGAGCAAGCGTTTGCGTGAAGTCATCAATGTGCGTCCAAAAAATCTCGCCCTGTTGGGTAATTTTGGTGTCAATCAAAGGCACCTGAAACGTCGAAGCGAACTCATCTGTGATTGGGCCGACAACGCCATTGCCAACGTGGTAGGCATAGGCCGGACTGACGGAATCAATCGCGTAGGTGTTTTCAGTTAGCCGCAACTGCGTGCCGTTGGCGCTTAAAATTTCTTCTTTGAGCAGCTTGCCTTCGTTTTTATAGAATTCCGTGCCGAAGGTGAAGCGCGTTCGCTCGCCATTCGGCATGGTTAGCGTGGCGAGTTTGGTACTGTTGTCGGGATTGCCCAGGCTAGGCTGATTAAACGCCAGCGTCCAAACCAGGCCCGCAACTCCGGGGCCGGAAATGGTTTTGCGTGCTAACGCATAGGTGTCAAACTGCGGCGCGACGCCTTGAACTACGGAATTGTCGTCCGGGTCTAGTGTGCAGCCGGGCGTGGTGCCTAAGCGAATGTGGCGCGTGGGATCAAATTCAAAAAAACCAGTCGCGCCGCTTGGGTGGGTAAAGGTGTAGCTTTTGCGCGTTACGCTTGCTGCCGGTTCCTGCGCACGGCACTCAGCTTGATCGCTGGGCCGATAGATATAGATAAAGACACTGGTGTTGTACGCCCACTTGCTGGCATCCGGCAAAATAACCTCAGCCAGCCGCCTCGAAGCGGTGTAGTTATATTCCCAGCTTCGGCCATGCGCCCGCGCAAAATGCAGCGTGCCGGTGCCTGGATTGTATTCAAAGGTAATTAACCGGCCGTCATTCGCTTCGATTTTTTGCAGTTACCCACCGACATAGTCATAGTTCACCCAGTTGCCCAAGCGATCCTCCACCCGGGTTGCATACAGCCGCACTTCATCGCGCGCTAGCAGATAAAAGCGGGGTCCGTCACCGAAGTTTTTGCTTCGACTCAGCGTTGAGGTGCGGCGTTTCGCCATCCAATTCAGCGTGTACTTCGTGCCATCCGGGGCCAGCGCCAAAAAGCCTTCGCCCGGATCACCGCTGGCAAGCGTCGGTAAACAGCGCACCTGCCAGTGATTCAGTGTGACCCAGGGATAAATTTGACCATCACTAGGCATGAGTGTGTACGCTGGGCTGCGCACTAATAACATTTGATCACCCTTCCCCGGCACCGATAAGGAATTGCCGGCCCAATATTCGTCCCCGCCAAATAACTGCCCGGCAGCGGGCGCGCCATTGTAAGTGGTTGGCGCGGGCGGTGGTTCACGATCAAAAGGCGAGGACGAACACCGCGCATTTGGATTCGGCCCGCTGACCTGCCAACCGAGAGCGGTGGAAAACACACCGTGCAGATGCGGGGTTTCTAGTTCCCACTCGCCCAACAACCCCGGCGCCGTTGGCCCGCGCGCCTCAGTCGCAGCGTGGGTGCGCGTCAAGCGCACTGGCAAAGCACTGTTCCCAGGTAAATCAATGTCAGTCACGCTAAACGTGGTGGCACCGCTGTAATAGTTGGTGCTGTCACCAAACAAACTATCGCCCAGAGGCGCAATCGACTCCGCAGCGCTCACTCGAGTCATTCGGTCATATTTGGCGTCGAGGTTGCTTTCCTCAAGCAATTGCTCGGGCGCTGGTGCCGGCGGATCAACTTGAGCAAACAGGACGCTGGAAAACACCAAACAAATTAATATTCGCAGTGTTGTGACGCTGAAATAGCACAGCAAAGATGAGCGGAAAAATGTCATAAATCGCCTAAATATGTAAATTTTGGCGGTCTCCGAAATCCCGATGGCTTGTGGCACAGAAAATTTTTCCACCATCGAATTTTGCTAAAACGCCTGCAGCAATTCTTGTTAGCATTTTGCTATGACCACACTATTTGCAACCCTAGCCATTTTGAGCTACGCAGCTGTTTGTTGGGCGATGCTCGCTGGTGCCGATGGCGCTTACTCGGCGCACAGAAATGCTGATGTCTCTGCGGAACGGCGACCGCTTTGGATTTTTGGCCTGTGCGCCGCGGCGTTGCAGTGCGCGGGTTTGGCGCTGTCGGGGTCGGTCAATTTTTATGCGAGTTTAAGTTGGGTCAGTGCGCTGATGGCTATGCTGGCCGCTATCACATTGCTGCGTTCGGGTGAGCGTTTTTTGCCATTGCTTAGTTTTGTAATCGCGATGTTGGCCATCTTGCTGCATCTTTTCATCCCTGGCAGTACGCGGGTGCTTGAGGGCTGGCAAATACAGCTGCACGCCAGCGTTGCACTGTTGGCTTATGCGGCGCTGTCGCTTGCGGGCGCGCAGGCGGTGCTGTTGCTAGTGGTGGAAAGGCGCTTGCGTAATCCGCAGCGCAGCGGCGTCAACATGAATGCGTGGAGCCAATTTTGGCGCAGGTTCGGCGCTTGGTTGCCACCGCTGAGCCGTTTGGAACGGCAATTGTTTCAACTGATCGGCGTTGGGTTTCTATTACTGAGCTTTACGCTGTTGAGTGGTGGCCTTTTTATCTCAAACTGGTTTGCGCAACATTTGGTGCATAAAACCGTGTTGACGATGGCCGCATGGCTGGTTTTTGGCACGCTTCTGCTCGGGAATTGGCGTTTTGGGTGGCGCGGTCGGCAAGCGGCTATTGCCACTTTAGTTGGCATGCTGCTGCTGGCGTTGGCTTTTTTTGGCAGCAAGTTTGTTTTAGAAGTGATACTAAAGCGCGGGCTAAGTTGAGTTTAAAGATGACGCACCAGATACAAATAATCGGCCTACTTTGCTTCACAGCGCTTTTCTCGGGCTGTCAAAATAAAGTCGAAAAAGCTTATCAAGCCTGCATCGCGCAAGTCACTCAAGCCAGTGCAGATGCAGTCGGCAAAGAGCGGGCCAAAACGCCGCAAGAAAAAGAGTTTGCAGATAACGCCATAAAGATGTTCAACACTATGGGAGCTGCCACCTGCGGGGCGATACGGCGCATGTGCGAAGCAGAT
>JAYTAO010000210.1:0-1673 GCA_043737435.1 Rhodanobacteraceae bacterium
GAAGATGCCGCCCTGGGTTAAATCACTCGGCAACGTTGTTCCATCCAAATCAGCGGGCAAAAAGCTACCGCCTGCCGCGTAAGTTGCGATTGGCGCACATAATGTTGTTGCAGTAGGGTCACCTGCAAGCATTTTCACGCGATCAGAAACGCACAGCCCTACCCCAGTATTCCCCCCGGCCGGCGTGCCACCGAACATGTTATAGGCCGTGTAATAACCGTCCGGCCATACGCCAAGCTTTCCGTAGTCATTGAATCCGCTTGGGCTCACTGCGCTGAACGAAACGCTATAACGCACATAAGTTCCAGTCGGATCATCTGTTGTAGAAACCGCGAAGCACTGGAAGTAAGGCGCCTGTGCGGGCGCGCCAGCAAAGGCAAATTGACTCAAAATCCACCGTCTAGCTAAGCGGTCATATTGAACAATAGGGTCACCGCGATTTGTGGTTTCGCAGACGTTTCCGGTGCCGGCAAATAGTGTGTTGCCATTAACTGGAGCCAATAAAACATTTCCCGCTTTATCAAATACTGCGTACTGCGAATTGACCCAAGTCACGATATGTCGCGGCCCAACGGCAAGCGTCATATCCGGCGGCGCGGCGGTCAATGTGAAGCCGAAAAGCCCGGCTCCAGTCGCTTCAAAACTTGTACCAAGCACGGCTGCGAATGGCTTTGGTGGCGCTGTCTGTACAAACGGCTGCGGCGGTGGCGTGACGGGACCCAATATGGCCTCTGGCATGTCAATTAATTTTTTTAGCTCATCTTCAAAAATCTGACCATTTTGTGGAGAAACAAACGGTGGGTTACGCGCTAGTTCTCTCAGTGGCGCTGAGATCCCGTGATATTGCATAGGCAACTGCACTGTTTGACTAGAAGCAGCGTTTTGCGCGAACGCCACATTCGCCCCCATTGCCATGCCCAAAACACCGGCGATTCCTGCAACCCACCCGCTTTTCAACCGCGTCAAACCAAATTGAGACTGCTCGCGCATCGTAGAAATTGTTTTTTTCATCGATTGGCACCGTTGACTTTACTTTAGTCCCGACGCTACGCGGAAGGGCTGAGTTACGCAATGATGGTGGTGTGAAATAGGAAAAAGTTCGCATTGATGCAGGGCGAATTTGCATAAGGAAAATTCCCAGGACGGCGCGCAGTTCGCAATCCCAGGACAGATGGCCCAACGTTTTTGGCGTTGGCTTAAATTTCGCGCAAACTTATTTCGCTGTTGGCACAGAAATCTGTACCTGCGCGATGGGGGTGGGCACAACCGACGCTTCAATTTGCTTGGCGATTGCGACCAAGGAAAGTAATTCTGCTTTTTCGCTTTGTTCAACCTTGCTCAGCGCTTGCTCAATCTGACTTAGGCCAAAACTGCCTAAATATTTGCCGCCGTGCAGATGTTCGGCAAATGCCGCGACCATGGCTGCGTACTGCAGGCGATAACTCGACTGCGCACGGGGTGCGATTGCTTGAGTGATCAGCACACTTTCAGTGGTGTTCGGCAATTTATAGCGCAGTTTGAGAAATGCCAGTTCTTTGCCATTTGTAGCAACGTTTTTAGGTGGATACCGCAGGCGGTCAATCGCTTCGCCGCCGGAACCAACGCGGGTAATTTCGTACAGCGCAGTCACGGTGTGGCCAGCACCGATATCACCGGCGTCAATTTTATCGTTG
>JAYTAO010000211.1:0-1673 GCA_043737435.1 Rhodanobacteraceae bacterium
GCGCTTGCCGTGGTGACGGCTGGGCGCCTGTCTGCGGTGTTCCATTCGGTTGATGGCGGCGGCACCTGGGCCAATTTGGGTGTGCCCCTAACTAACGAAGGTACGGCGGGCATGGTCGGCATTCACGCGGGCGGTCAAGGCGGCCTGCATTTGTCCATTACCCTTGACCCCAGCAATAGCGATATTGTTTACGTGGGTGGTGATCGTCAGCCGCTCCTCAATGAAGGCGGTGCCGCCCCCAGCTTTCCCAATTCGATTGGTGCGAACAATTTCTCCGGGCGCTTATTTCGCGGAAACGCCAGCTTATCCGCCGCCACGCGCTGGCAACCGCTGACGCACCTTGGCACCGCCGGGAGTTCGTCGCCGCACGCCGATTCACGGGATATGGCTTTCGACGCGGCAGGGACACTGCTGGAATCTGACGATGGTGGCGTTTTCAAACGCACAGCCCCGACTGGCAATACTGGTAACTGGTTCTCGCTCAATGGCGATATTCAAACCGCAGAAATACACAGCATTGCCTATGACCCGGTATCGGGTTTGGTATTTTCCGGGCTTCAGGATAACGGCTCAAATCAGCAAACCTCAGACAGTACCCGCACATTCTTGACCTTTGGGAGCGGTGATGGCGCAGATAACGCCGTCGAAGTAGTGAGTAGCAGCCAAAGCGTGCGCTACTCAAGCTCGCAGAACCTAGGCAATCTTAACCGGCGCAGCTGCAATACAGCTGGGGTTTGCAGCAGCATTGTGGCGCTGGCGCTGACCCCGGCAGACGGTTCTTTGCGCGTCACCGGCCAGTTTTATTCACCCATCACGGCAAATCGGATCGCGCCGTCGCGACTGATTATCGGTGGTAGCAACGGCGTCTATGAATCGCTAGATCGCGGTGACACAACCGCGCTACTCAATAGCAATTTACGCATTCAGTCATTCGCTGGCACGCCCATAATTTATGGCGTACCGGGCAATGCGAATTTCCTCATGGTCGGTGCCAACCAGATTACGCCGAGTGTGACCGGGCAAATCTATCGCCGAACGGCAGCGCAGCCCGCTGCTTTGACGCTAGTCAACACCTTACCGCAAGTCAACGACCTAGCGATTGACCCGGCTAATCTCAATCGGATTTTTGCGGTCAGCAATGCTAATGTCTGGTTTTCCACCGATGGCGGCAGCAACTTTAACTCAGTGCTGGGGCAGCTGTTGAGCTTAACAACCGGCGATATCCGCGCCGTCGCCTATATCCCAAACACTGATCCGGCATTGCTCGTAGGCAGCGCCAATGGTGTTTTTGTCGCGCGTGCCAGCAGTAATTTCAGCCTGTGGGCACCGGTGAGCACCGGTTTACCAAACGTTCCGGTATTTGAGCTGGACTATGAAGCCAGCAGCGGCACCTTGATTGCCGCCACACTCGGACGCGGGGCGTGGCGCTTGCGGCCATTTTTGCAAGAGGCAAGCCCCATCATTTTCCGCAACGGCTTTGAATAACAAGGTTTGAATAACAAGGAATGCACGGATGAAAATGCGCTATTTCAAAGTGCTGTGGGCACTGCCGATTTGCATCGTGCTGCAGGCACAGGCTGCAACGGATACAGGTTTCACTTTAAGCCCAGGCGTTGTTGTAGATGCCACTCGCAGCCAAATTTTCTACGCCGATGCCAACGCGCGTCTGCAAT
>JAYTAO010000212.1:0-4390 GCA_043737435.1 Rhodanobacteraceae bacterium
GGCGGTGGCGGTGGCGGTGCCGGTGCCGGTGTCGAGGCTGGTGGTCGACTCATCGGCGCTGGTGGTGTCGCTGCCGGTGGGGTTCGTGGAGGCGCTGGTTGGTGGTGTACCGGTCCCGCCGGCAACTGCGCTGATGCCGATTTCAAAAGACGACATTTTGAATTCTGGCGTACCAATTCCGCCAGCAACTGCGCAAGCATAATTCGCATTTTGGCTTGATCCGGGCGAATTGCATTGTGCGCGGATCACGCTAAATTTAACTATCTAAGTCGCTAAAGGCCCCAACGCATTTTCACAAGAAATTGATCGGAATCTCGCAAATCAAAACTGTCTTGAAACAACTCAATTGAGTCACGCAGCTGTTGGCGGTCTTGTTCTATCCCTCCACGTGCATACACCACATAAAGTTCGCGAAGAGGAGCAAATTCATATCTATAGCGCAGTTGCACGCCAAAATTCCGAATTTGCAGCGGCGCAATCATCTCGTCTGTCTGGTAGGACGTACCGTTGGGTGCAAGCCGCACCGCGCGCGCGTCCGCCGCGTTAATAATTAGAGATTGCAGCTTCAGCCGAAGCTCGTGTTTTGGTGTCGGAATCCAATTGGCATTTACGTTGGCGCTGAAAAGGGTGCGGCGATAACGTGCAAACAGACTTTTATTCCCTGCAATTAAGTCTTGTCCGCGCCATACCAACCAGTCGCTGCTGCGCCTGAAGCTCGCGCTCAGATCTAAGCTTAAGGTATTGGTGGCTTGAAAATTTTCCGATACATTGAGGTTCCACGCGCGCCCGCCCAGCCCTTCTTCAAAATTTTGCAGCGAAATGCCATGCCGCCATTTTCCTTGCTGCGGGCCTCGATAAACCTCCCGCCATTGCAGGCGGGCGCCGCGTTTTAATGGTCCATTGCCGCGTGAAATCAAATCGTCATTTCCTGCTGTGTTCCACAGAAATTGGCTTTGATGGAACCCACCGCCAACCGGATCAAATTGGCGATATGCGAACACTTGGTCACTTAGTTTTAGGCCTTCGTCGTTAAAGTTGGCACCAACGACCAAGTTGTAAGAAACCGCGCCTCCATCAGCACGAGGCGTTTGTGGCCGCCAAGTCGTGCCGACATCGACGCTATTAAAATTGGCGCGAGCTAAATATCCAAAATCATTGAAATTTAAATTCTTACCGTAATGCGTCATGCCGCTACTGAAATCCCACGCTTGACTGGTAAAACTCCAATTTGCGGTCCCGCCAAAATCACGGATGATCTGATCGCCTAATTCGCGCTCGCTCATGATGAAAAGCGAGTCGAATCCCTGGTGCTCGCCGACTCGCAATTTTAAATCCATGCCCTGCACGAGCGCATCAGTAGCAAAAGGGCTGTCAAATTTGGTGAGTAAATATCCTACACTTGCCGTTTCGCCAGGGACTAATGCTCGAAAAGCGAAAAAATCCCGGCCACTCGCATTTGCCTCAGTTGCTGCAAAGGCACCATATTCGAAACCGTTGCTGGAAGCGGTTATTTTTACCGCACCATTTAATTCGTTCTGCGCGCCGACTCGACGGGTGTAAATAAGTTGATTCTGGTTTTTATCCCGCACATCAAAAAAGGCTTGATTTTCGGTGAAAAAAGGTCGTTTATCGGAGAACGCCACTTCAATTGCGTCAAAATTTACCACCAATTGATCAGACTCAACTTGTCCGAAATCAGGTTGTACGGTCGCGGTCAAACCGAAGTTGCTACTGGGCCGCCAGGACACATCGCCACCCACTCGAGCTTCAGTATTTTTGCTAATAAAATCGTAACGCGTGCTCATGTACGGAACAATCCGGAGCGAGCTTTGCTCGAAACTTGTGATAGTTACTGGCGCGAAATCGGACAAATAACGACTTTGCGCCGCGCTAATTTCAGGAAATGAGTAGTACTCGCCTGCGGCCCAAACGGCGCGATCAAAACTCAAACGGATAGTTCGGTTTTCCGACTGGTTTTTGCTCATGGGTACCGTAGACCAAGGGATCAAAATTTCTGCACTCCAACCGACATCATTTTCGGCAACCGCTGACTGCCAAACGCCATCCCAATCTTTGTTAAAGCTATTTTCGCCACTCACCACACTGTCCACTTGTGCGCCCCCGGCACCGACTGTGAATTCATAAGCGCGACTTGAATTGCCGTCAAAGTCGATCACTGCACTCACGGTATCGCTGTTGGGAGTTGCGTCTCTAGGACGAGCAGGATTGTTGCGCTTCACATCCCTCGGTTGCTCGCACAGGAACGCGATGGCTAGACCTTCAGGCAATGAAAGAACTTTTACTAAAGTCTTCAGCTGTGGGGTGGTTAGCTTGAACGGATAGGTGACAGTGAAGGAATTGAAAACTTGGGCTTCAACCCATTCGTCCGATTCGAGAACACCGTCAATTTTAATTTCACTAGCATTGCAAAACGAGTTAACGGCTATAGAGCACAAAAAAACAACGAAAATCGTACCAAGTCTTGGCATGGCTGACCATGGTTAATTATAAATGCCAATTATAGCACAAGCATTGCTCGACGCCGCAAAGCAAGAATTGCGAAACTCACGCAGAAGTCGAGCTTTAACTAAAGCCTAAATATGAGCGCAATCACGCTGCTCTGTGCGCCTGCCCGGCAAGCGGGTCTGCTAAAACCACATTTTCGTTGCGATCCGGTCCGGTCGAAATCAGTGTGATCGGGCAGCCGACGAGTTGCTCTATCGTGCGCAGATATTGCTTTGCGTTGCGCGGCAGTTTGTCAAATTGGGTGACACCTTTGCTGACTTCCGACCAGCCAGGGAAGCTCATATAAACCGGCCTGCAATCGCGCCAACCTTCAGCATCAATAGGGGCTTGGTCAGATTCCACACCTTTGTATTTATAGCCCACGCACACTTTTAGCTCGGGCTCGCCGTCTAAAACATCTAGCTTGGTAATGCACAAGCCGTCAATGCCGTTTATTTGCACCGCGCGGCGCAAGGCGACAACATCTAGCCAGCCGCAGCGCCGCGGTCGGCCCGTCGTAGCGCCGTATTCATGCCCCCGATCGCGTAAGCCTTGACCGATCGCATCGTCGAGTTCAGTTGGAAAAGGGCCACTGCCGACCCGGGTCGCATAGGCTTTGGCAATGCCCAAGACATAGTCCAAATCGCGTGCGCCTACACCTGTGCCAGAGCATGCGCCGCCGATGGTGGTGTTGCTGGAGGTAACAAAAGGATAAGTGCCGTGGTCAATATCAAGCAAGGAACCTTGCGCGCCTTCAAATAAAATATTGCCCCCTGCAGCGCGAATGCTGCGCAGCTTTTCTGCGACATCGCCCAGCATCGGTTTGACGAAATCGCCAAACGCCAAGGCTTCATCAATAATTTTTTGTACTTCTAGTGCGGGCTGATGTAGGTATTTGGTCAGCACAAAGTTATGGAAGTCCATGACCTTGATCAGTTTTTCGGTCACTTCCGCCGGGTGGAATAAATCCGACATGCGCACACCCCGACGCGCCACTTTGTCTTCATAGGCAGGCCCAATCCCACGTCCGGTGGTGCCAATTTTGCTGGCACCCGAGGCAAGTTCGCGCGCCTGATCCAGGGCAATATGGTAAGGCATGATTAGTGGTGCTGCTGGCGAAATCATTAGGCGCGAACGTACATCAACGCTTTTGGTCTCCAATTTGTCGATTTCGGTTTTGAGCGCGGCCGGTGAAATCACCACGCCATTGCCAATCAAACAATCCACGCCGGGATGCAAGATACCCGAAGGGATCAAGTGCAGCACGGTTTTTTTGCCACCGACGATTAAGGTATGCCCAGCATTATGGCCGCCTTGGAAGCGCACCACGGCTTTGACGCGTTCGGTTAGTAAGTCAACGATCTTGCCTTTACCTTCATCGCCCCATTGGGCACCCAAAATGACAACCGATTTAGCCATGACCACGCAGTTTGTAGAGGATTGAGCAGGCGATTATGCCTAAAAAGCCGGAGCTAGAAATTTTCGCGAAGAAATAACAGAAGCGTGTTTACGCGGCCAAAAAAAACCCCACGATTACTGCTCGTGGGGTTTTTTGCAGCGATGGATAAAATCTTAGTTTTGGAACGGTGTGTTTTCGCTGAAATATTCGTGGCTGTCGGCGTTATTCAACGCTTTGGTAGGGTTGCTAAGCGCTAAAGACTTTGCCGCAGATTGACCATAAGCATTGTCATTAGTCGCAGCGACAACGGTAAAGTGGCTAGTTTCATGAATAATGGTGCCGGCTTTGGAGTCGGTGCCGGTATTGCCTGCCGGCCAAAATGCGCCACAAAGTGTGATCACATAAGGAGAGTTCGGGCTAACGTAGGCGTAGGCATTGGCATACTGGGATGCGCATGCGCAGTTGAATACGATCTGCTTGGTATCC
>JAYTAO010000213.1:0-4376 GCA_043737435.1 Rhodanobacteraceae bacterium
GCTGTAACCGTATTTGTCAATCGCCGCAGTATTGGCTTGCAAAATTTTGAGTGATGCGGGTTCGCACAGCCAAGTGGGCAAGGGGCTGGCGTCAAACAGCAAACGGTATTGATTCTCCATAATTTTGCCTTAGCGATCGTGGACGTACGGTTTACTTATCGGCCGCATGGCCGACGAACGGAAACCAAATCGGTGGATCGCGAAACCCACAAGGGCCAGCAAAAAACTTTGCGTGTTTAGCTATCCACAAAAGTGATGGCACGTTAGCACGTGCGACGCCGCGCATCCGTGCGAGAGCGAACCAAAGCCGACAAAATAGCGGAGGAAATATGCGCAGCGGCCCGCTATGCTCGGCTAGCCCACTACACGTAGATTTTTATGCCTACAACCGCCCGCAGCGACGAATTTTTTGGCCACCCCAAAGGGCTGTATGTATGTTTTTTTACAGAAATGTGGGAGCGCTTTTCCTTTTACGGCATGAAGGCGCTGCTTTTTTTGTATTTGACCAAGCACCATCTATTCGGCGACAAACCGAGTTTGGATGTGATCGGCGCTTATGGCGCGCTTGTTTATTGTGTGCCCGTGATTGGCGGATTACTTGCTGATCGCTACCTAGGCATGCGTAAAGCGGTCATTTTTGGTGCGATCTTGCTGTGCCTTGGGCATGCCGGCATGGCCATTGAAGGCGATCAAGCAGTGCGTGTTGCTGGTGTTTTGACGCAGGACAAGTCGGCATTGGGCACTTTTTATTTGAGCCTAGCCTTCATCATTATGGGTGTTGGCTTTTTGAAACCCAATATTTCCACAATTGTCGGAAAGTTGTATGCCGAAGACGACCCGCGCCGTGATTCCGGCTTCAGCCTGTTTTATGCGGGCATCAATCTAGGCGCGCTTTTCGCTTCAATTGTGTGCGGTTATATGGGTGAAACCTTGGGTTGGCGCTTCGGTTTTGGTGCGGCCGGCGTGGGAATGCTGTTGGGCTTAGGCATGTTTATCTGGGGGCAAAAGTATTTGCATGGCCACGCTGAGTCCATGCATCCCGAACGCCTGCGCGAACGCGTTCATGGCCTGCCAAGAGAGTTTTGGATTTACCTCTGTGCGCTGTTAGGCGTTGTGCCCGTCGCTTTCTTGATGTCAGCCGCTGCCAGCGGTTTGGGCGCATTGACCATTTTTGGCTACCAATTTGCGTTGGACACGGTGCTGTTGAGTTCGGTATCCATCGCGGTCGGTGGTTGGTTCGTCTGGTTTGTTAGCACCCAGTGCACACCGGTTCAACGTGGGCAAATGCTGAGTCTGATCTCGCTCATTCTGCTCTGCCTCATCTTTTTTACTTTGTACGAGCAAACCTATGGCTCATGGGTCGCCTTCACGGATCGCTTATTGACGAAAGATTTATTCCCCAGCATGACGCATGACAAAGTGCTGGTCAGCTTGAATGGCTTAAACGCATGGCAGCAGCTCAAGGTGTTTTTTACCTACGCGCCGATGTCGACGTATTCATTGCTGTTAGCACCGTTGAGCTTCGTACTCGCAGTGAGCTTAGCCGAGCGCACTCGCATCGTGTGGGCTGCACGCGCGGTGGTCGTCATTGCCGGCGTGATGCTCATGCTATTTTTGGCGTATGACCTATTTACCTTGAAGCAAACCGCAGGCTCACTGACATTTTTAGGCGCGCTGTTTATCGTGTTATTGGCACCGATTTTCACGGTACTTTGGGGTTGGCTGGACCGTTTCAACGCGAACCCAAGCAAGCCGATCAAAAGTGCGCTGGGTCTAGTATTCGCCGGTCTATCTTTTATTCCGCTAATGATTGCGGCATCGCATGCGGCGGAAGGTGGCGGCATGTTAGCCAGCGTATGGTGGTTGGTGCTGGCCTATTTCGTTTTGGAGATTGGCGAGATGTGTCTTTCGCCTGTGGGCTTAGCCGCGGTCACCCAGCTTTCAGTCGCCCGCGTGGTTAGTTTAATGATGGGGACTTGGTTCCTAGCCACGGCATGGAGTGAGAAACTAGCGGTGCAATTTGGCAAATTGGCCGCTATTGAAGTACCCGAAGGGGAATCGATGAATTTGCTCGACGCTGCCGCCAAATACCATGATTTATTTGAAAAATTGATGATTGTTGGGCTGATTGCCGGCGTGCTAGCACTCGCCATTGCGCCACTGATCAGGCGCGGCATGCACGGCGTGAAGTAGCTCTTGTGTACATGGCTTGGCGCTGGAAAACAGGGAAATTGATTCCCGACCGAGGGTGCAAAGTCATCTGGGCGCTTTACGAGTGCGCTCATCAGAAACTTCGCGCCTCGGACGAATTAATCAGCTAATACAACTGCCGATTCAAGCCCAAAGCCTGCAAAATCTTGCTAGCAATTTCCTCAATCGAAGTATGCGTACTAGACACCGAAGGAATGGCTTCGCGGCGGAATAGTTTTTCTGCCGCGTCGACTTCCCAGCGGCACTGTTCGATCGCGGCGTATTTGCTGTTCGCGCGGCGCTCGGTACGAATTTGACTTAAGCGCATCGGGTCAATGCTCAAGCCATAAACACGCGCCTTCTGTGCCTTCAGCCGGGGCGGCAGCTCGCCATGTTCTAAATCTTCTTGCACTAAGGGGTAGTTCGCGGCGCGAATGCCATAGTGCAGCGCCAAATATAAACAGGTGGGTGTTTTGCCGGAGCGTGATACGCCGACTAAAATCACTTCGGCGTCGGAAAAATTAACATCAATCCCATCGTCATGAGTCAGTGCATAGTTGGTTGCATGCATGCGCGATTCGTACTCAGCGTAATTATTTAACCCGTGCGCTTTGCCAACCCTGGGCGTGCGCGCCCTTCCTAATTCTTGTTCCAACGGGCCGATAAAGGGGGCAAATACATCCAGCATGAGCCCGCCACTTTCGGCAAGAATCGCGCTCAATTCTGGGTCGACCACCGTGTTGACGACAATCGGACGCTGCCCAGTTTCGGCCCTGGATTGCTGCAATTGCGCCAGCGCCGCGCGCGCTTTCGCTTCGTTATCAACAAAGGCCAAGCGGCAGGTTTGAAACTCGGTGCCATCAAACTGCGTTAGCACACTGTGACCAATCGTTTCGGCAGTTATGCCAGTGCCGTCGGAAATATAGAAAATAGGGCGTTTGGCAGAATTCGTCATTGTTTTTTGTCCAGCAAATAAGATTTGCGTAAATAAGCGGTGAAACTAGCAGTTGAGTTGGTCTAGTCTGCGTTACTTCTGCGCCGCTAACTTCAACTCTCATGAAAATTGCCTTCGTTGCTAGCAAAGTCCAGCCCGCACAAGATAGCTTAGCCGTCATGGTGGCGCGCTACGGCAATGTCGCAATCGAGCACGCTGAGGTCGTCGTGGCGCTAGGCGGCGATGGTTTTATGCTGCAAACCTTGCATAGGACTAAAAAACATGGTTTGCCCGTGTTCGGTATGAAACAAGGCTCCGTTGGATTTCTGATGAATTTGTATCAAGAATCAGATTTGATGGAGCGCTTGGAGAAAGCTCAAGCCGCGACGTTGCGGCCGTTAAAAATGGTGGTCACTACCGAATCTGGGGGCAGTGCGGAATCTTTAGCGGTAAACGAAGTTTCCTTGTTGCGACAAACCAAGCAGGCGGCAAAAATCCGTATTTGGGTTAATGAAAAACTGCGCGTGGATGAGTTGGTTTGCGATGGCGCGATGGTGGCAACTCCTGTGGGATCAACGGCTTACAACTTATCCGCGCACGGGCCTATTTTGCCGCTGAACTCCGACGCGCTGGCGTTAACGCCGATCAGCCCATTTCGACCCAGGCGCTGGCGGGGTGCAATCATCAAGCGCGAATCTATGGTGCGATTCGAGATTTTGGATCATTACAAGCGCCCGGTCAGCGCCACCGCTGACTCCACAGAAATACGCGATGTGGTTGAAGTTACCGTGCAAGAGGCCCTTGATGAGCGCTACACCGTGATGTTTGATCCTGAGCACAATTTGGAAGAGCGCATCTTGAATGAGCAATTTGCGTTTTAAAAAGCGTTACCGAACTTTATTCCCGTCAACGACAGTCAGGTCATAATCCCAAAATGTCAATAAGTTTGAGTTCTGGCTGGAGACTGTGCAAAAAGCTCGTCAGCGGTATGCAATCGTGGATTTGCCAGTGCCGCGCGGCCCCAGCAACAAGCAACTTTGCTTTGGATACGGTAAAAAACGCCCCAGTGCCGCCATAAATGCTGCCTTAAACTCCCTAGAAGGGGAAGATAAGCAGGATTATTCGCAGAATCTTTTTTTGCAAGCTTGCGCAGCAACCCGTCAAAGACGCCGGGTCGATGTGAGGCAACAATTTTGCTCGACAGCAAAGTCGCTTCGGCCCGCACAACAAAATCTCCCGCCCGGAATGCGAT
>JAYTAO010000214.1:0-4363 GCA_043737435.1 Rhodanobacteraceae bacterium
GCGTCAGCTAGTGCCAGATTTTGCGCATACTGCGCATATACACGCGTGCCAAAACTGTTAATTGACTGATCTAAGGTATCTGCAAGCGCGGCTTTAGCAAAACCGGCTTGCGCCCATCGTCGAATTTTTTCACTGGTGGGCGTTTGCGCGCGCGTTACTTCGGCATAAATCATATCGACCAACACCAGCTGCCAGCCGGGCATAAATAATAAATCAAGTGCATCGGCGTAAGCCAAGGTAATCAGCGGCCCTGCATCAGGGTACAAAGCGACCGTCTTTTTTTCCGGGATCATCACGAATGCGGCAAGGCGAGCAAAGACTGCACCATCTCGTCTGTCGTAGCGGCGCTTAGCCTCGGCATCGGCAAACGCGCCTGTGCCATCAGCAGGAAAAGCGCCTCATCGCTATCAATCCCAAGCGCAGCTTGGGTCGCTTGATCGTCGCTGCGGCCAAGGGAAAATGCCAAAAGCGTCGAATAGTTTTGGTTTTGCGCGCGCTCCGCAGACTCAAATGTTTCCACCAAATAGCGCAGCTCGGCGTTAAACAAGGCATTGATGGAAGTATTTGCCTTTGCCGCCACAATTTTGGCGCGTTGCAGTAGTGCAGGATCAACAGCACTGGTGAAATTGACGGTGTTTGCCATGCGCTTTACCTAAAAATTACTCGAACATGATTTTACACATAATTATGTGTTGGGCTGTAAACGCTACCACTCACAAGATGGCCCAAAACAAGTAGGCAACCACTTTTCTTAATAGACAAGTATTGATATATTTGCTCGATGAAAAGCGACATGAAACCGCTGTTGTTTTTAGGAAGCAGTCAAGACGACCTGCGCGAGTTCCCGTCTTCTGTGCGACACGCATTGGGCGTTGAACTTCTGCGAGTTCAATTTGGCGGCATGCCCACCGACTTTAAGCCCATGCCGACCGTCGGCAGTGGCGCGTATGAAATACGCGTGCAAATGGATGGCGCGTGGCGTGTGATATACGTCGCTAAGTTCGCAACAGCAATTTATGTCCTGCACGCGTTTCAGAAAAAGACCCAGAAAACCAGCCAGCACGACCTTGACCTCGCTATGGTGCGATACCTTCAATTTAAACCTCGGCCGAACATATAAACCAAACCTATTGGAGCCTGACTCATGCGCAAAAAAGATCCCCGCTTTGACGATACCCGTATCACTCCGAGCAGCGGCAATATATTTATCGACTTGGGTTTCGATTCTGCAGAGGCCGAGATTATGACCTTGCGCGCCGAGGTGATGATCCGCATCGAGCAGCGCTTGAAGCAGCAGGGTTGGACGCAACTCGAAGCCGCCAAGCAACTGGGCATTACCCAGCCTAGAGTTTCCAAGCTCGTCAAAGGTGTATGGCAAGACTTTAGCCTCGATATGCTGCTGACGCTTGCCGCGCGGGCTGGCTTGCATCCGCAGTTGAAGTTCGCAGCGTGATTGGAAAGCAACGCCTATTTCCCAACACGCAATCCGTTCTATAAGCCGACACGATTTTGCGGAATGCAATGCTGCAAGAGATTCGGCACAGCTAATTTGTGTGGTTCACAAACCAAAACGCCACCGCTAAATCACTTTAGCGGTGGCGTTGGTTTCGGCAAGCAAGATCAGGTTGGAACGTTGCTAACGTCTGGATCACACGCCACAATCTGGCCATTCGCCAAATCGCGCACAAACACGGTGAAATAGATCGATTGCTTGGTCAAGTTCGCGCCGTAAAAGCTAGCGGTTCTGGAAGTAATGGTACGTTGTGCGTACTCGGACTTTGTGTCGTTGGCTATGCTGAGCGAAACAATCTCAAAGCGGGCATCGGTGCTATTGAGCAGCTGCACCGTGACCAAGCCTGCCTCATTTAACATATACTTGGTTTTGTCAAAAGCGCAGGTGTACGCGCCTTGGGGTGTTTCAGGAAAGCCCTTGCCTTCGCCATGATGAGTCACAGACAAATACGAAGTGATAACTTGCTTTTCAGTATTTTGTGCGGACGCGAGCGGTGCCAATGCGACTAACACCAGTGCGACTAACACCAGTGCGACTAAAGTTTGCTTTAACATTAATAATTCCCTAGGGTGGATTGGATTCCTAGGATTGGAACTTGACTTTTCTCTAAAAATCAGGTCGGTACGTTTTCGACTACTGGGTCAATTCGCAATAGTCGCTCACGTTGACTGCGATGTTGCGCGACTACTGTTACATTGAATGTTTCGGCTTTGTTGTTTGCATCGAGCACAGAAATACTATTGCCGCTGGGTGCTTTGGATTCGTTACTAAACTGGTTTTTAGTGTCAGTGTTGGTCAAGCCAACGATTTCCCAGATTAGCGCAGAACTGTCATCTAGGGCATAAATTAAGGTGGTACTTGGTTCGGTCACGGTGACGCTGTTAGGTTTGTAACTATAGACGCCTTTTTCAGTAATACTAACTGTGGTGGTAATCGTGCTCATGGTGCGGTTCCCTCGGGATGTAGGGCCAAAAAAGCCCGATAATTCGGATGTTGGTAGCCCATTGCGTCCAACTGTAACTGCAGTTTATGGGCAGCATCAAATTCATGCAATAAAAGATGCGTGCGTACCAAGGGGTCGAGAACTTCGGCATCAGCTTGCTTTGCCGCGAGCGGCAACAAGAGGATTTGGGCTTTGCGATAGACGCTGGGATCAGTATCATGATTTTCTAACCACGTTTGGGCTAAAGCTATGCTGCTTTGACGATCATTTGTATCTACTGCAACTAGTACCGATAGCAGTTCAATTGCTTTTTTGTTAAGGGCTATTGCTTCACCATGTTGTCCTCGACTCTGTGCTGTCAATGCTGCACGATGATAGGCGATCGCCCAACCTCTTTCCCAGTCAGTCGAATTTTCGCCCTCAAATTTAGTTGCGAAGCTTTCTAAAGCCGTATCCAGCTCTTTTTTGCTTGAGTCTAATTCGCCACGAATCCAATAAATGTAACCCAGGTTAGACATGGCTGTAGCCTGTGCTTGTTGCCACGCAAGCTGAGCAGGCTCAATCTTGCGCAACGAACTCAACGCAACCTTTGCCTCAAAAACACGTCTTCGCGCGATATCTAAATCACCAAGCTGGAGCGAAACTAGTCCAATCCAGTGCTTCGCGTTGGCTGCTTTGAAGCGCAATCCCAAATCATTCGGATATGCTGACAACATATCTTCACACAGGCGCATCAAGCCACTGTAGCTTAATGCGGCAGCATGAAGATCTCCGGTAGCTTGGTGAGTTTTTGCCTGCCAAGACACATTGTTTGCCAATCCGAATGTAACGGCTCGGCTTTTAGGTGTAATAGCTAAGAGTTCCTTCTGGCGGAGTATCGATTGAGAAAAATACTTGTTTGCGGCCGCAAAAGTCCCTATCGCAAATGCGGCAGTTCCCAAATTATTGAGCGCATACGAAGTTTCCAGCAGTCCCGTACCTTCTAATAGAGTCAACGGCTGCAAGCGCTGCGCATAGTCCAAATATCGCTGCCATTGCAGCTTCGCAATATCAAATTTGCGCTCTATATAAGCGCAATAGCCGACGTAATAAGCGACCTGAGCACGTTCAAAAAGTAATTCACTCGTACCCGGCTCCACACTTTCGGCAAAATCCAACGCCTTTTCAGCCACCGCAAACGTCTTTTTAGCCTCAGCCCATTGCCCACGCTGCGTTTGTAAATCACCAATGGTACGCAGTGCGGCGGCGCGTTGTATGGCGCTGTGCGCATCGGGGTCATTGGCAGCACTCAAATACGCTAGCGCTTGCTTGGCCACGTCATCAATTAAATCCAGTTTACCGACTTGACTTAATTTGGCGGCAAAATCCCCAAGCATGTAGCCGACTAGTTTTTCCGCCTGCTCGCGCCGGGTTTCGGCTAAGGCGCGGGCGTGCTGGGCTTGGTTTAAGCCATAGGCGGCGACTACCAAACCGGCGACCAGGGAAATTAAAGTTAAAAATGCGAGCGCGCTGGCACCGCGATAGCGATTGATAAAGCAGCGCACCGCGTACAGTCGTCCGCCGCGCATCGCTAATACCGGGCGGCGTTCGCGCCAGCGGTTTAGATCATCCGCGAAAGCAGCAGCAGACTCATAGCGCTGATTGCGATCATCCGCCATTGCTTTTAAGGCAATCGCGCGCAGCGGCTTGGGGATGCGTTTGATTTGACTGCGCAGCGTCCCTGTTGCCTGCACATGCTCGCCTTTGCTGTCGGTGGTGTAGGCCGCGGCAGAAAGCAGGCTGCGCAGGCTTTTGCTGTCTAAGCGTTCTAGCGAAATATTGAGCGCCAAACACAGGGTTTCCACCAAAATAGCGCCCAGCGCGTAGACATCCGCGCGTACATCAATGCCATCCGTGTTTGGATTGAG
>JAYTAO010000215.1:0-4361 GCA_043737435.1 Rhodanobacteraceae bacterium
GGGATTAAATTCTTCGCAATAATATTCAAATCCGTAGGCGGTTGGCGGCCAGATTCGACGTCCTTAAACAACCTTCGTTGGGTCTTGTCGGCGATACCCAACGCTAAAGTCGCCAAGTGCGCTCGTGCTAATGTTTGTAATCCTGGATTTCCGAAAGTGGCGTGAATGCTGCGAAATTCGACGGCGGCAGGTTTAGTTTTTTTCCAAACCGTCAATACCGATTCCATGTGCGCACAATGAATACAGCCGAACTGAAAAACTTCGACGACTTCAATTTTGTCTTTGGCAACCTGCGTCGGCTGCTGCGCCTTCAAACGGGCATAGTCAACGTTTTCGACAAATGATTCGCTAAAGGCCGGCGTGGTAAAAGCCAGCGCTAGCGCGGAAAGTAGGGAACGAAACATGATCTATTAACCCTTTCGTGGCAAAGTGCGTTCAGCAGCGGCTTTCTGTATAAGAAAATTTAGTAACCCGGCAACTTTTTCCATGCCACCAGCGGATGTCACATCAAAACTATATTTGCCGTCTACTACAAGGGTGGGCGTGCCAGCAACTTCATAACGTGGTGTTAACTCAATAACACGTTTAAGTTTCGCTTCCATTCCTGGCGCGGTGAACGCGTCCGTAAACTGCTTAGCGGTAACACCGTAAGCGGCGTACCATTTTGCCATGTCTTCAACATTGGTGAACTGTTTGTTCTGCTCATAAATAGCTTTGAATAATGCACCATGCGTCTTTTCAACAATTTTGAGCTGCTCCGCCGCGTAGTAGGCGCGCGCATAGACTGCCCAGCTGTCATGGAAAATGGCTGGCATAGCAGTGAACTTTGCATTCTTCGGAATGGTTTTGCGCCAAGCTTCCATTGTCGGCTCAAGGTGCGCGCAGTGTGGGCAGGCGTAACTAAAAACTTCAAGAACTTCGATCTGTGCACCGGTTCCGACCGGCATGGATTGCTTTAAGCGCGTGAACTGGACGCCCTCTTGATATAAAGCCTGTCCGAATGACGCTGCAGATACAAGCAATCCTGCAAATATGGAGATTGCGATGCGGCGGGAAAATAAAATCATTGAAATTACTCCAGATTGCATAATGGCAATTTCTTCAACCGCCATTCGAGAAAAAAGTTTAAAATCTGACGAGTGTCAATGCCTGCTAATTCAACGCACGTTAATCCAGAATTGACCGGGCATGTTGGTGTTATCTTGACCACGCCAGAACGCTCAGCTGCATTTACGGTGATTGTGCGGCGTGAAGCCCTTCAAGATAGCTGGCCAAAGCCTCAATGTCGGCGTCAGACAAATTTTTCGCAACCTGCGACATGATTTGCTTGTTAGGGTAATCGTCTTTGCCATAAATCATACCGCCACGAAAACGTTCGAGCTGCGCTTTTGAGTAGCTGCTATGTTGGCCGGCGATTGCAGGATATTTAGCAGCGGGATTGCCACGGCCACTAGGCCCATGGCAGCCCATGCAGGAAGGCACGCCCGCGCTTGCACCACCGCGATAAAGCGCTTGACCGCGCGCCAGTAAAGGATCATCAGTTAGTCCTGCGCGAACCTTTTGTGTAGCGAAATACGCCGCGACATCGCTCATTTCTTGATCAGACAAGAGCGCTGCCTGAGCCGCCATAATCGCATTTTCCCGCTCGCCGGACTTAAATAAGTGTAGGTGCCGCACGATGTAATCGCTATGCTGGCCCGCGATTTTAGCAAACGTCGGATCGACGCTGTTTCCGTCCACCCCATGGCACGCGACGCAGGCAGCGCTTTTCGCTTGACCAGCCTCTACATTTCCCACCAATTGCGGGGCGGCAGGCGCATTGGCAGCAAATACTGACGTATGAACGCCAATTGCCAGAAAAGCTGCTAAAAAAGAAAGACGCATGAATAACCCTTTAAACTAAATTCGGTAGGCGTGACGGAAGCACTGGGAAAGATGCAGGGGTAGGTTTCTGTGGATCTGTTTTGCCAAAGCAAACAAGAATTTGTTAATTCGCTTTGCCAAAGCCTAGGCACGTAACTAGAATTTTGTTTTGCAAGGGCGAAGCAAATCCAGCGACCATTGCGACGCCAACTAACTATCGCAACGCCTAAGTAATTGATTTAAACCATTTTTCTGGCACGTCAAACGCTTTTTACAACCCCTAATTTAGCAGCTCAATACGTATATGGTCAATGAAGCCGAACTCAAAAAGCGCTTTCGCGAGGCACAGTTTATTAAAAGCACGCCCAACTTGGCGGGTTTGCCACCCGATGTGGGCGCAGAGATTGCTTTTGCTGGCCGTTCGAACGCAGGTAAATCAAGTGCAATCAATGCTTTGACAGAGCACCCGCAACTGGCTCGAGTCAGCAAAACGCCAGGGCGCACCCAGCATTTGGTGTTTTTTGACGTTTCGCGTGAACGCCGCCTCGTTGATTTGCCAGGTTATGGCTACGCTAAAGTGCCGGAAGCTATGCGGTTGGAGTGGCGTGGGGTGATTGATGGATATTTACGTGATCGAACCAGCCTACGTGGATTAGTGCTGATGATGGATATTCGTTTACCGATGACGCCGTTTGACGTGCAGATGCTTGAGTGGACAACAGCGCGTAAACTTGAAACGCAGATATTACTAACTAAAGCCGACAAACTTAATCGAGGACCGGGACTTAACGTACTAAAGCAAGTCGAGAAAACTTTGAAAGACCGAGGTTTTACTGCACAAATCGAATTATTTTCCGCGCCCACAAGGCAAGGCGTACAGCCGGTTCGGTGGCAGTTGGCGAAGTGGCTAGACTGGGCTTGAGTTAATTTGGATCGACTGTTTTCAGCTTATGTTTTCACTTTTGGACTTGCAATGCTCGCATTTATAAATCGTTGTGCACTTGGCGCAATTTTGTTGGGGCTTGCTGCCACGTTGCACGCTGCATCGCCCCTCCTACAGCCGGGCGGCGCTGCACCACCCAGCTTTGGCAGTACTTCGAACGGCACCGAAATACGGGCGGAGAATTTGACCGGCAAAATCGTAATTGCCACATTTTGGGCCAGTTGGTGCGCACCGTGTCGGCAAGAAATTTCGATTCTTGCCAGAATACGCAAGGCAGTTTCCACGCTCAATATGGAAATCGTGGCGATTAATTTTGGTGAGGAACGCCGGGTTTTCTTGCAAGCCTCCAAAAAACTAGAAGCTACTGGTCTAACAATTACCCATGACCGCAACTTACATTTGAGTCGCCCGCTTGGGATCAAGGGCATTCCTTTTATGTTGCTAATTGATTCCAATGGCAAGATAAAGCACGTGCATCAAGGTTTTGGCGATCAAAGCTTGGACACATTGGTTGACGAAATTAACGCCATGCTTCAACAGCAGCATGATGATGCGCGTCAAAGCACTGGCGATAAAAGCTTCAATACTAGTAGCTCCGGTTGATTGACCACTCAGTTGAAATCGAAAAACGACTGCAGCTGAAAAGCTCGTCTGCGGATTTTTTGAAATCGCGGTCGGTACTCCAACAAAACGGCCGAGCACCACTGCCCCGGCCGGACTTTTTTCTGCATGCGTTAGCTGAGGGTGAAATTCACTTTTCGGAGTGACGACCGTGGCGCGCCACGTCGGCGGCGTCGAGGTGTATCAACGACCAAATCAGGGCACTGAAACCAACCGGCGCGAATTCAAACGCAATTTGGTCGGCTTTTTGATTATCAATTTGCGCGCCTAGACGCCGAGCGGGCAAAGCACGATTGTACGCAGCTCAGATCGCCGCTTCGCGTTTGGCGGGTGGTCAATTTGCTAATGGTGCAGTCACGGGGCATTTCAATGGGAGCAATCAGCTGGCAGATCACACCGATGAGGCCGAAAGCAGTGATGGCGCTGATTGGTGGCCTGCCCATTAACCAATATTGTGTCGAGCAAAAGTAGATCAGTTCTGCGCCGACATCGACGCTATTTACGCCAGGAACCGATCAGCTTACGAAGTTCTGTCACTAATCGGGCACGCAAATTCGTACAGCGCTACAAACTCGCGGTGACCTTGTAGAGGTCTGCATTGGTTCTGCTTATAAATATTCGGCTGCATTCGGTCTCAAAATTCAATAAAAAAAACGGCCGGGCATCTCTACCCGGCCGTTGACCTTCAGCACGCACTTTCGCAGCGCACTAGTTGAGTTTCATTCAAAACCATTGATGAAATAGGCATCTGGATTGACTGAGCTGCACATGGCCGCAGTTCCTGCATCATTGACGGTGACGCTGTCGACGAACCACCCGGTGACCGTGGCAGAAGAATCATCGCCAGCGTGCCAACGCAGTTGCATGTTTTGACCTGCAAACGCGCCTAGATTGGCGGTCACTTGCGTCATCGCGCCAATCGTACCCCTGCACC
>JAYTAO010000216.1:0-1658 GCA_043737435.1 Rhodanobacteraceae bacterium
ACGTTTTAAGCCCGGACTACGTGAGGTAATTGTTGGCAAGAAAGCGCAATCGCAGTTTGCCGGTTTGGATATCGACACCATTGTGCGTTTTCGTGGCGCGGACTGGAAAATCGTCGGTGTGTTCGAATCCGGTGATGCACACGAGAGTGAACTTTGGGTCGACGTTGATACTGCGCAAACCAGCTTTGGGCGGCCGAATTCTTACTCCACCTTAGTCGCACAGCTGCAATCGGAGTCAGATTTCGAAGCGATGAAAGTCGCACTTGCCGCCGATCCACGCATGAAAGTTGATTTGGAACGCGAACGCTCATACTACTCCGCGCAAACCGAGCAATCCACGCGCGGCATCAAATTTCTGACCGCCCTTGTCTCGATCATCATGGGTTTTGGCGCACTATTTTCCGCGCTCAACACCATGTATTCCGCAGTCAGCACCCGCACTAAAGAAATCGCGACGCTGCGCGCGATTGGTTTCGGCGGCGTGCCGGTGATGGTGTCGGTACTGGCGGAAAGTATGCTCTTGGCACTGTTGGGCGGCCTGCTCGGCGCAGTGATCGCCTACTTTATGTTCAATGGCTACACCATTAGCACCTTAGGCGCTGGCTTCACCCAAGTCGCGTTTAGCTTTGCGGTTAGCCCAAAATTGGTCGCGATAGGCTTGATTTTGTCGCTTTGCATCGGCTTTTTTGGCGGCTTATTACCCGCGTTTAGCGCGGCGCGTACTAATATTCCGACGGCATTGCGCGCGGGATAATTGGCAGATCTGATGGCAGTTTATAACTTATTTTGATAGCATTCCCTACCAAGTCTCGCCGAAAGACGAGACGCTAAACAATTGGGGAGAATGCAATGCACGCCATGACTATCAGAAAAATAGACGATGAAATGAAACAGCATCTAGCGGCGCGTGCTGCCAGCAATCAGCGCTCAATGGAAGCAGAAGCCCGCAGTATTTTGCGAGCAGCGTTGGTGCCCCCTGCGAAGCGTGAGACGTTAGCGGATATTGCGCGGCGTATTTTTGGGCCGGAGAACGGTTTTGTTGATTTTCCTGAAATGCCTCGTTCCGAAGCACGGCCTGCGGAGTTCGAATAGTGATCGTTATCGACACGAACGTAATCTCAGAGTTAGCCAAGCCCATGCCAGATCCACGAGTTGCTCGCTGGGCAAATGAGCAATATCCAGAACAAATTGTGACGACTACTGTGGTACTTGCTGAACTCGAGTTTGGTTTAGCATTAATGCCTGCAGGTGATAGGCGCCGATTACTTACCGAAAAAATTAGGATGCTAATTAGCGATACCTTTGCAGACCGAATCTATACGTTTGACCGATTAGCAGTTCCGTATTTTGCGACGATGGGGGCTTTACGGAAAAATAATGGCAGGTCTATTGAAGCAGCTGACTTAATGACCGCCGCGATCGCGGCTAGCCGCGGATTCTCGGTGTGCACCCGCAATGTCGCAGATTTTGAGTTTTGTGGTGTGGCGCTGCTCAATCCTTGGCAAGCTTGAAACTACACCATTTCCAACCAGAGCGGCGTGGCATTAGTCAGTGGCGACAAGGCACGGCTCTAAACGTATGGCGAATGGAAAGGCGGTCAATGAAGCTTTTTAGTTCTCGCATTAGCGAAATCCACACAAATAAAAAGCGGCGCAAAT
>JAYTAO010000217.1:0-4355 GCA_043737435.1 Rhodanobacteraceae bacterium
CCTGCAACTGCAATTGGCGCAGGTGCCAGAAAACACTGCACCCGAATTACTGAGCAAAAGCGCCAGTAGTTTGAGTGCATCGCAGGCATCTATGCTGGCCGCTAAAATCATACAGCGCATGCTTCGCACGATTCAAAGCCTAGCGCTGGCTGAGGGCGATGCTTCGGCGAACTTGAACGCCATCGCCGCCCCTTGGGCTAAGCTTGACTTGCTACGTCGTCAATATCAGCTGAGCAATACCGCTGAACTGGTTGAGCTGGAGGCCGCGCTGACCAAGCGCGTTGAAGAAACCTTAGTGCTTGCCAGCGAGCAGTTTGACCGCGGGACGGCGCAACGAATTTTGCCGCTAGCCCAGGCGCTATTGCGCACCCAGCCTAAACTTTCGGTTGCGATGCAGCGGGCGGCGAGTATTCCTGAAATTGGCGGCGAATTTACCGATGTCAGCGGCCTTCGAATGCGTCTAGTAACCCCACCAAAAAGCAAAAGCGCAGGCTTCGCGGTGATGGCGAATGCACTGACCGCTAGTGAGTTTGACCGCTATGCGTCGGCGTTAAAGTTGCGGCCAAAAGCGTGTGTTCAAGCTGGAGTGCGCGGCTGCATGGATCAAAAGCAAGCAAACGCCATAGCAGGTTGGTACAGCAAGCAGTCCGGTGCTTTGTTTAAAGTTCCAAATACTGCAGAGTGGAAGCAGACAATTAATTTAGCGCCCCGGATAAAGAATAAATTTGCCGTCAGTCGTGATGAATGCCGCGTGCTGACTCAAACCCAGCGCCCTAATGCCCTCAAGCGCACCTTGGGCAACATAAAAGGCTTTTTTGGCGGTCAAAAAGCGCAGTCTATCTCGACGCAGTCCTGCGGCGGCGAACTGGTATTTGCGCTTGATGGCAGCGGCAAGAGTACCGTCGCCAGCTCTGAAAAGACGGTACTCGTGCTGGTTAAAGTGCTGCGTTAGAAGGTTTCAGCGGGTAAGTTATTTTTTGAGGTCATGTCACTCACTTTCATTGACCCAACGCCTTGGTTGACGAACGCATTGGCTACGCCACTGACGCTGACGGTTGGGAAACCACCGATTGCTTCATTGTCCGACAGCGTAACATTCTGCAGTTCAGCCTTACCGTAGTTCAAAAGCACCGATGCTAAAACCAAGGATTGGAACCGACGCGTAACAATATTGCCGCGAATTTGCGAGTTTTTTATGTCTGCGAAACCGTAGTTAATGATGGTGCCGGCGTTTTGTGAGGCGTTAATGGTGTTGAAGCTCAACTCGCAATTTACCAAAGTCATCTCGCCAAAATTACTGATAATTGCGGGCGCGGTACGGGTGGTTTGATCAATCACGGAAACCTTACGTAACTCAGTCTGGCCGTAGTTCACCAATGCGCCATTCGTGCCTTCCGCAAGGGTAACGCCCACAATTTTGAGCGATGCGTTGTTAGAGACTTCCAACAGATGCACGCTGCGGCTCGTGTAGCCTCGAAGCTCCACTTTCGCACCACGAATTACGAGCTCGCCCGTAATGGCGGGTAAGGCGGCAAAACCCTCTTTGCCTTTAAATGCTTCTTCCAGCGCATAAACACCTGCGGCTAATTCAATAACATCCGCCTCTGGAGAGGCATTTGCCAACGTAATTGCCTGAGCAAAGCCCGCTGAATTTCCCTGCGTAACGCTATAGACCAAAGCATTCGCTTGGCAGGTGATCGCAACAGCCGTTAGAACAACTGCGGCGCGTACCGTAAACTTCGAACTTAAACTTTTCATGGACATCTCCTGTTGGTTCGATTGCCAAAGCAAATAGGTTTTTTACTCATTTGTTTACATAAGCAAACGCACCTTAAGTTTTGGGGCCACAATGTGACATCTTTAGCCTGAATTAAACACGCTAGAGAAAATATTCTATTAACGCAAACTGTTCCAAAGCTAATAAGGCAATGATTTTATTGACATTTTTCAAAGTTCTAAGGAAAAAATGAGAACTACGTCGCAAATTGAGCAAAATCTCGATGCAGTGGGCTCGATGTCTTTAGATCAACTACAATTGTTCACGTCTGAATCATTGCACCATTGGTAACCAAAAGGCTTAAACCATGAAGAAATTTTTAATCTTAGCTGCCCTCACGATCAGTGCCAGCGTACTTGCGCCCACAGCATTTGCTGCTAAGTCAAAACCAACCATTGCCGTCATTGAGTTCAAAAATGAATCTGGCGCAGGCTGGTGGCGCGGCGGCGTGGGCTGGGAGCTCTCAGGCATGTTGAGCAACGAACTGGCATCTAGCCGAGCTTTTACCGTGCTTGAACGCAGCAAAATTCAAAGCGTTATAGAAGAACAAAACTTAGCCGCATCGGGCCGCGTCACAGCGCAAACCGGTGCGCGCATGGGTAAATTGGTCGGTGCCCAATATTTAGTTGCCGGCACCGTCACCGCTTACGAAGAAGAAGTTGCCAGTACCGGGGGCGGGATTAGTTTTGGGGGTATTTCAGTTGGCGGCAAGAGCGAAAGCGCCTATTTAGCGGTGGACTTGCGCATTATTGATTCCACTACCGGCGCAATAGCCTACAGCCGCAGCATTGAAGGCCGCAGCAAGGGCGGTGGTATGAGCCTAGGCTTATCGCGTGGCGGTTTCGGTGGCACTTTGGCAAACGAAAACAAAACGCCGGCGGGTAAAGCAATTCGCGCTGCCTTGATTGAAGCGTCTGACTACATGGAATGCTTCATGGTGACCAAATCTAGGCGCTGCATGGCTGATTTTGACGCGAAAGAACAAAAACGCCGCGATTCTAGCCGGGGTGCGTTAAAGCTGGATTGATTCCTAACCAGCGCAACGCGGTACGGTAATTAAGTTGTTCTAGCTGTGCTTCACGTCCCGGCAAATTCGCAATCAGCGCGCCGGGACTTTGTTCGCCTAGCGGGAACGGATAATCGGTGCCCAGCATGACGTGCTCAGCGCCCACGGTGTCGATTAGATACTCTAGCGCCCGTTGATCGTGCACACAGCTATCAAAGTACAGGCGCGATAGATATTCGCGCGGATTGCGGGCGTTGTCAGTTGCGACCAAATCGGGGCGCATGTTGAATCCATGTTCAATTCGCCCTAGCGTGTAGGGAAACGCGCCGCCGCCGTGGGCAAACGCCACACGCAAGCGCGGGTTGCGCTCCAATACACCGCCAAAAATAAGTGAGCACGCTGCGCGCGATTGTTCAGCCGGCATGCCGACTAGCCAAGGCAGCCAATATTTCGGCATGGATGCACTGCCCATCATGTCCCACGGATGCACCAACACGGCTAGGTCTAAATCAGCGCACGCAGAGAAGAATTCCCCGAGTTCAGGCGCGTCCAAATTCCAATCCCCAATATGGGAGCCAATTTGTACGCCAGCCAAGCCACATTCGCGCTTCGCACGCTCCAATTCAGTGATCGCTAAGTCCGGGCTTTGCAGTGGCACGGTTGCTAGCGCGTGATAGTGCGCCGGGTGCGCCCTGCAAACTTCTGCCATGTGATCATTCAGCGCCTGATGCAGCTCTAATGCCTTAGCACCTTCTGCCCAATAGCAAAACATGACGGGCACAGTGCTAACCACCTGTTCGGTGACGCCGTATTTTAGATATTCCTCAATCCGCAGCGCTGGGTCCCAGGTATTCGGCCAAATTTCGCGAAAAAATTTGCCGTCTTTATAAATGCGATGCTGCTCCACACCATCGGCATTGACGCTATGCGTAATGCTTGGAAAGCGCCGGTCACCATATTTGGTCGCTAAATCGGGCCAATTGCGCGGCAAAATGTGCGCGTGCGTGTCAATTTTGCGTATGCTCATCGAACTCATCGAACGGCCTCATGCTCAGGCTTAGCAGGGCCGACGCTGACAATTAAGTCCAGCGTTTTATGATCTTCTGCGGCTAATTGATCGGGCGCTTCTTTGCCCGCCTTGCGCACATGTGCTGGCCAACTATTTTCAATGTCTTTCGGCAGCACGCCAAACGTGCGATTACGGCCACCGCGTTTGCTCAAGTACACCGCGTTGTCGGCCATAAAAAGCACGTCTTCCTGACTCACCGCCTGCGGTTTTGCCCGATTCCATGGAAATGGTGCCCAACCAATAGAGGCGGTAACCCGTAAAGCGTGGCCGCTGGGAACCACAATGGGCGTATCGGCCAGTGCCGCCATAATGCGCTGGGCAAAACCTGCACCATTATCACGCCTTACGCCACGCGAAACGACTAAAAATTCCTCACCGCCCCAGCGCATCAGTGAATCACCGGCACGCGCGGTTGCCCGCAAGCGGCGCGCAACTTCCACTAACACCATATCACCGGCATCGTGGCCGTAAGTGTCGTTGATATTTTTAAAATGATCCAAGTC
>JAYTAO010000218.1:0-10657 GCA_043737435.1 Rhodanobacteraceae bacterium
GCACACGCTGTTGCGCTGCTTGGCGGCGTGCCCAGAGCTTGAAGTCTTTGATCCCCGACAGGCAAAGGCGTATGCAGCGCAAATTTGGTTTGATCTTGATGAACCCGAGTTAGCGAGCGCGGTGCTGGATCGCGACCCAGCTTCGGTTGTTTGTCCACATCGGCTACATCTTTGGGCGCAAGTGGCTGCAATTCTCGCTAAAACACAAGTTTCACACCGGCAAAACCCGCTAAGTTATTGGCAGGCCTTATGTTTTGACTGGCCAGAGCAGGCTGAGGAATACCTAGGCCAGAGCCCTTACTTTACCAAAGCGTGGGCGGCGTTTTGCGACTTAGATGAGTTGCAGGATATATCCGCTTTCCCAGGCTTTGCCAGTTTGCACAATTTTTTTTCTTGGCCGCTTCCTGATATAGAGGACTCCCGCCCGTGTGCAGAGCTGATTCGCGCTGCGCGCGCCTTAAATCTAGATCGCGACTCAGTGCCGCTGCGGCTAAAACTGAAGTCGCTTAATCCTTCGCTATTTCACCAATGGATACATAGGCGTAGCGCAACCCGGTAGCTTTGCATAAACTTTAATTTCGCTTCGCAAATTATCCGCCATCGGCGGATCGCTACGCATGGCTAAAAACGTTGCGTCATGCTGGCCGCGCTGGCTACGCTAGAGCAACAAACGCCTGACATCAGCCAACTGCTGTGCAATGAACGCGGCGAATCGCGCCGCGTCCGCACCATCGATCACGCGGTGGTCGTAGCTCAAGCTGAGCGGCAGCATAAGCCTTGGATCAAAACTCGAGCCATTCCAAATCGGCTTCATTTGCGACTTACTTACCCCCAAAATGGCAACTTCAGGGGCATTCACAATCGGTGTGAAGCCGGTTCCACCGATGCCACCTAGACTAGAAATGGAGAAGCAACCGCCGGTCATATCGCCAGGACCAAGCTTTTTCTCGCGGGCCTTAACGCTTATTTCGCCCATTTCTTTCGCCAGCGCCAGCAGCCCTTTTTGATCGCAATGACGAATGACTGGAACGACTAAGCCATCCGGTGTATCCACCGCAATGCCGACATGGTAATAATTTTTATAGACCAAATTATCACCGTCCAACGAGCTATTAAAACGCGGAAATTTCTTCAACCCTGCGACCACCGCTTTAATCAAAAACACCAGCGGCGTAAGTTTGAACTCTTTGTTTTCCTCACCCAACTTTTTACGGAACGCCTCCATTTCCGTCACGTCTGCTTCGTCGTTTTGCGTGACGTGCGGAATCATCGCCCAATTACGTGCCAAATTTTGCCCAGCAATTTTATTTATACGCGACAGCGGCTTGCTTTCGACCGGACCAAATTTGGCGAAATCAACCACTGGCCAAGGCAATAATTGCAGGCCCAGGCCCGTGCTTGATGCGCTAGCCGCTGCTGGTGGTGCGTCGAGTGCCGCCTTAACGTAGGCCTGTACATCTTCCTTCAGAATACGGCCTTTGCGTCCAGTCCCCGCGCTTACTTTCGCCAAATTAACGCCCAACTCACGGGCAAATAAACGCACACCTGGACTGGCATGAGCAGGCGTACTGTCAATAGCGGGCGTCGGTGCCACCGTTACTAATACCGGCGCTGCGGCTTGGGTCGCAGCCACTGCCGCTGGCGCTGCGGCTTGGGTCGCAGGCGCTGCCGCAGGCTGCGCAACAGTTAGCACGGCGGCAACAGCCGCTTTGGCGGCAGGTGGCGCGGTCGCAACATCGCCTGCTTCGATCATTACCACAGTGGCGCCCTCGCCTACTCGGTCGCCGAGCTTGACCTTGATTTCGCGAACGGTACCGGCAAAAGGCGCCGGAACTTCCATGGTAGCTTTATCGCTTTCCAGCGTCAGAAGCCCCTGATCTTTTTTCACAACATCGCCAAGCTGCACCAAAATTTCGATCACGGGCACGTCTTTATAGTTGCCGATATCAGGAACAATTGCAGGTTTAAGATCGCTCATAGCACGCATCAGAAATTTTCGGAGGCGTGAGCTTAGCAGCTCATTTGCGCGGAGTTGAGCGCTAAGCGAAATTCCGCGTTATCTAGCTCACGCAGCCAGTCCACTGATTCCAAATGCTTGGCAAATTTGCCCAACCATGCCTGTTCGTTTTCGCCCGCGCTAACGTTTAAAACAACTTAGAAACGCCATTTTCAATTTGTTCGCGACAAAGTCCAAAGCTCAGCAATAAAAAGACGCCATAAATTTAAGGACGCCTCCCCATGCCAGCCCCATTGCAATCAGTCTTATCAACCCTTGTTTTTCTAACTAGTATGTTAGTGCAAATCTCTATGACCAGCCTTAGTCATGCGTCCAGCCTTGAGTGGCAAAAAGCGTCAACCTTAGCCGGCACCCACCGTGCCAGCGCAAGTGAACTACAAGCACTGCGAGCACAGATTGAGGGCAAAAATATTGCCTATAATTTTGAAGATTCTGCCCAGGAAATTCGCGTGCACTCGGGCGATTTGACCGTGACAGGCTCGTTGGAAAACGACACCCATTTGGTCATCCACGGTGATTTGACGATCACCGGCAACTATCACGACTACCTCAGCGGCATAGGCGTTTTGGTGGTACTGGGCCAAGTGCATGTCAAGAATTTATACAGCTGGGGCGCGATTTACGTACAAAAAGATCTCAACGCCAGCGGTCTGATTTTGACCGTTTATAACGATTTCACTTTTGAAGTAGCGGGCAAAGTAAATGCCCGCGCACTGGTGATCAGCGATAAAAGCAACGATTATCAGGCTGGGAAAATTGGCGTTTCCCTCACCGACGATACTTTTGACGAGCGCCAGCTTGCTCTGGCTCTGCGCATGTTTGAGCCAGCGTTTTTTACCGGGCCGGATCACCTGGAATTAGAAGCTGAATCAACGCTGTCAGATTTGCGTTTTGACGATGAGTTGGGCGCAGAGCGCATCCATCACGATGGCGCAATTTTTCGGGTAGAAGCGGCGCCAGCCCAGCTGCTTACCGATGTTGCTGAAGTACTTTCCCAATCGGCAAGCGCGCAAAGTTTAAAGCCACTGATCGGGCGCGATCCGCTGCTGGCGCAACTGATTGCCGGCCGCAGCGAGTTGCCCGAAGCGCTACACCAACCGCTGTTCGCCACCCGAGATAAAATCGTTTTGGAATGGCTTGCTAGGCGCACACCTAAACTGGTCGCAGCACAGCTTGCAGGAGCGGAAATAACGCCGAAATTGGCGCGAAAACTGCTGGAAGACCCATCACTGCCCGCCGCGACTTTAGTTACGCTGACGACTTCGGCTAATGCCGAGGTGCGCTCCATTGCAGCTCGTGGCGCAAAACTAGATTTCGCAACGGCAAATCAATTGGCATTGGATCCCGAACCATCCGTCCGTATCGCCACTATCTCAGGGCAACTATACTCATTGAGTCCTGAAACCGTGACGCTCTTGAGCAAGGACAGCAATCTTGAGGTTCGCAAGACGATTGCTCAAGCGCCGTTAACCTTTGATGATTTTACTCGTCTACAAAAAACTTTAGACCCCGAGGGTTTGGCGGTTTTAGCGGAATCCCTCTACAGCGACGAATTGGCGGCGCGTGACGCGCACATGTCCGCAGCAGAGCGCGATCAAGCCATCACATCGCTGATCGCAAACACAAAATTGCTAGACACTGCTCCCTTGTTGTTGGCCTTGCCAGACAAGCTTCAAGTTGAGCATTTCGACCGCATGGTTCAAGCCAAACGCGTTGATATTGAACGTATCGCAGAGTGCACCCGCAGTATTGAAGTTATGCAGAAAATCATCGCGCTAGCAGATACTTTTAAAGTCCCGATCCCAAATAAATTGGCTCGCAATCCGCACCTGCCTTTGGTGCTTCAACGTTTGATTCTTAAGCGCGCCATGGAGTCTACCAGAGAGGATGATGACAACTATGGCGATACACCGCGCGTCGCGTTAGACGAATTGATGCAGCAAGAACTGACTGCCGATGAAATTGTTTTAGACACCGCAAAATTGGCTTTGCGCGAAGGCTACATGCCCGGCGACGGCAGCTACCAAAACAGCTTATTTCACCGCCACAATTTGCCACGCTCGGCGATTGAATTTCTGCACGACCAACTTAAGGGCGGTGAAGATTGGGCGCTGACGTTAATGCTGCAACTGCGCGCCAAGCCAAGTGAACTCAAACAAGCGATTCCACGTTGGTATGAAAACAGCGAAATAGACGCTGAACTTCAGCGTGCTGATGAAAATAATGCGGCGCAATTTTGGCTGGTGCTTGCACAAGCGAAGTCAAAAGAGTTGCGCGAAGTCGCGGCCGCGAACATCAACACGCCGGCAGATTTGCTGGCGGTATTAATGCATGATGCTGAGCAATCGGTGGCCTACAGCGCACAGGCAAATCCGAATTTACCCTCGGCACTTCGAGTCAAACTGGCGTTAAACGCCAAGCCGGATGAACTGAAAAATTTGCCGTTGACTTTGGCGGAACTGAAATCCTTGCTGCCGAAACTAAACGTTTCGCTACGCCGTGAAGCAATGCAGCGCATGCGCCAACTGCAAAAGCTCAGGTTCTAAAAACGCCAATCCATGCCAACGCCAAAACTGCGGCCGGCTTCATCTAGACCGGTACCGTGCTCGCGGTATTTGCGGTCTGCCAAATTCTCGGCGTTTAAACGCAGATCCAGCTGTTCGCGCACATTCCAAGTTGCGGCAACATTAGCTGTCGCATAACCGGCGGTGCCCCCCGGATTGATGCGCGGATCGGCGACGTCCCGCGGGCTTAAGCGCTTCTGCCGTGCCGCAAAAAAACTATAGGTGCTCAAAGTCCATACGCCGGTCAATCGGTAGTCTGCACCAACTTTACCAAACAGCGGTGGAATGCGGTCGGCATTGTATTCGGCAACGCCCAGCTTTTCAGTGCCGCGCGTTAACGTGGCGCTGGCATAAGCACTCCAGGGTCCTTCGGTAATCAATTTCACGCCGGCTTCAACGCCGTGCAAATCCAACCTAGTCGCGTTGCGCGATTGCACCACGATTTGACCGGTGGACGTGCGTGCGCCGGTTTCTACGCTGGTAATTTTATCCTGATAGCGACTCTTAAATGCGATCAGCTCACCCAGCCAAACGCCCTGCTGCAACTTCAAACCAAAATCAACACTGTCGACGGTTTCTGGTTTTAAATCTGTATTTGGGATGTTGAAGCGATTGCCCGGGCGGGTACCGAAGGTGCCAAGATCAGACACGTTGGGCGCGCGGAAGCCTCGGCCGTAGTTGCTAACCAACCGCAAGCCATCTATCAGTTCAAACTTTAACCCCAAATTCCCGGTGACCTTGTTCGGATCTAGCTTGACGCCCGTGATATTAATAACCGGTGGCAAGTCAATTTCAATGCGGCTGTAACGCAACCCGGCACTTACATCCAAGCGCTCACTCAGCATCCAATCATCAGCGATAAAAATGCCGCTGCTATCCATAGTCGAGCCATTGGGATAGCGTGAAGCTCGGCCGCCTATGGCTCCGGTGGCAATGTTTACGCGACGGCGCGTACTGCTGACTTCATCGTCATAGCGCTCAAAGCCGTAGGTCAAATAATGAGTGCCAAGCGTTTTCTCAAACTGGGCGGTTAATCCCAATAGCTCAGAGCGATTGTCTTCAATGTCGCGGTTGACCGAGCCAAAATCGCGGTTGAGTCGATCATCGACAATATCTTGGCGTCCGACACTGATCGAACCACGATCAAACACCGCCGTTGTTACATCAAAATTGTATTTCAGTTGAGCAAAATAGCGCTCCTGCGGCGTGAATAAAAACTCAGAGCTAGTCGGGTTGGTTTGCCCAAACCCTGGGAAAAGCTCATCGAATCGCGGCGTTTTTGGTTGGCGAGCATATTGAAATGAGGCAACTAGTTCATGCGCTTCGGCCGCTATGAAGCCAATTTTGGCGTCAGCAAAGCGCGAGCTATAAGCGGTGAAAGGCAATACTTTGCCGTCACCACCGATCCGCAACAAATTTACGTCCTGATACGTCGCGCCGCCTCGGATACTGAAGCGGTCGCTGTTCGCTGCATATTCGACGCGGGTAATGCTTGAGCTATCGGCACTGGCGTAACGTGTACGCAAACGTGCCGACTGATCCCAGCCAGGGCCTTCGGAATACTGAGTGTGTGAACTGAGCATTTGCACCACGCCGCCCATCGCATCTGAGCCATACAGTACCGAGGAAGGTCCACGCACGACTTCAATTTGTTCGATCATCAAGGGGTCAATTAAAGCCGGATATTGATTCGGCGCATTTCTAAAAAAAGCGTTGTTTAGCCGGAAACCATCGACCATATGCAGCACTTCCGAGCCTTTCAAGCCACGCACAATCACCACCGCCTGGCCGGGCGTGGTTTGTTGTACAAAGGTGCCGACATCGCCGTGCAATAGGTCAGCATTTGTTTGCCCAGTGCGTTTGCGCAACTCTGCCTCACTTACCACTGTGACCGCCTGCGGCACGTCTGATGCGCTTTCCGCGCGACGCGTCGCCGTGACTTGGATCGCGTCCAGCGTTTTTTCGGAACTTTCAGAATTTTGCCCACGCGCAACGAGCGAAAAGTGCAAAGCCATGGCGGCAAACAACACGGTACGTTTCATCAAATTAACCTGGAGCCAAAAATTAGCTCTGCAGTTTAGTTCGCAAGTCGAATCAATTCATTAGACTAAAGTCTGATTTGGCGATCAAATATTGACTTTAATTCGAATCCAATAATTTAAGTTGGGCTGGCAGCAAGCAGCAACCGGCCAATTTCTGCCATTGCTGGCCTGCCAATACTCTCGTATTCATATTGACCATCGTTGAGCACGCCATCGCGATTTAAATACATTTTGCAGCTAACAAAACACTCGTGATTGGCTTGTTTCAGGTGCGCCATATCACTTAAGTATCCGTAGGCCCAGCCGACTTTGTTTTCGACCAGCAAATTCTTCGGCCATTGACCGTCGCCAACACCCAGCAATCTGAAAAACGTGCGGTCGAGCTTGGCTTCTGCTGCGCTTGAATACTTACTTTCTGCCGGATTTAGCCGCATACCAGTCAATAAAAATTGCCGCGCACGTTCGCTAATTTGGAAACGCTGGTTGGGTAGGACGAGTGCTGGGCGCATGAGTGCCAGCATCATTTCGTGCAGCGCAAGTAATGGCGCTGAGTTGGAGGTGGTGAAGTCTTTCGCGCCTTCAATCCGCCGATTTGCCTGCATCCAAGCCTGTCCAATTTTAATCGGCTCGGGTGCGGAAACTAGCGAAAATGGTGCACGCGCTGGAGTAGCCGCGAGCAATTTTCCACCGGCCCCGAATAGTTGCACTGGCCCGGTAATTTTCGAGTTTTCCGGGCCACAAGCACCAAAACGAGCTTGAATTCGCACCTCCGAATGGCCCATTAGCCGCATTCGCTCGGCGATATGCTGCGGCCCCAGCGCGTCAAAAAGTGCGCAGTAGGCAGAGTCATCACTGAGCACTAGGGCGCGTTCAATCAAACGCGTAACCGCTTGCGGCTGGCGCAACTCAAGCGCACGTTCGGCACAGTCTGGCATGCCGGGAAATGCTAGCTTTGCACTAGCCCAGTCAACTTTGGCGGCTTCGAGTTGCTCCAAAAGCAACGCCGCGAGCGGTAGTTTGACTAGGCTGGCGGGTGCAAACCAATACTCATCAGTTGAGTATTGGTATGTAAAGAAACGTGCGCCTAACTCAATGCGGGTATAAAGTATTTGTAGACCGTACTCGTTTGACTTTTCTAGAAATCTTCGTAGCTTCGCCGAACCACGTTCCTGCAAAATCATGCTAACCACTGCAAAGTCAAATTGATGGCTGTGCAAAACGTTTGGGCCAATGTTTACCGCATGCGCCGCCGCACCCGCCCCCAACAAACCGAGCAGCGCCCGCCTTTTCATTTATTTTGTCGCCGCAGGCTTGCGCGTCATTAACAGCAATGAGCTATTGGCTTTACTTGATCGATAGCCAATCGCAAACGCCAGCGGTGTGGAACCGATTTGCTTGTACGCGGCGGTCAAGTTTGGTTGATTAAAATTAGCAAACAAGGGAATCGGCCGAAAATACGCGCCATAAAACTTGGGCTGCCACAAATTCAAATCGAAATTTTTATATGGAATGCCGGAATCGTCTTCTAACACGATGGGTGAAACTTCCAAAATCAGGCTGCGAATTTTTGAAAAGTAGCTTTTGTGCATCAAAAAGGACGCGCTCTTAATAAACGTTGCGCCGGGCTTAAGCGCGCGCACCAAAGCCTCGTATTGCGGAGTTTTTACGATACCGCCATCACCAATATCACTACTCAAATAAGTCAATGAGGTCGTCGCAGCTGAATCGGCTTTCTTCAGCGCCAAACTCACGCCCGAAATATCGCCCGCAGGCACTTTCAGCAAGTTCGCGGCATCGGTTACGCATTTTGAACCATCAGTGTGCAACACAAAAAAACTGATATTGGTGACGTCATAACCGCTTTTCGCGGCAAATGTCATCAATACCGGCACTACGCCTTGAAAACGGCTGCGCTTGAAATCAACCTTCATGTCAATGGTTTTAAAAAAGCTAAAGCTCAATATCGCATGCAGGGATTTGCGCAAATCCGCCAAGCTGGCGTTCAATTCGTCGGGCTTAAATTGATCAACCAGCGGCACTGCGCCAACCGGCTCTAAACCCGTCAGCACATAGCTGGATGCGTTGGGAAACAATGCATTTGCGTACAAAAAATCTGGCCCGCTGAATGGGTAAAAAAGTGGTGCGTTACCTGCAATCGGCACCACTTCGGAATTGCCAAACGCTTTCACTAAATCCAATTGCCGGGTATCGAGTTTTTTCCATGCAACGGCAAAATTTTGCTTGTGCGCAACGATTGCAGTGGAAGCGGAAAGCGCCGCTAGTGGACCGGCGGCTTTGCTGTCATAGCCCGCCAACAGTCGCGCGGCATCGGTCAAATAATCCGCTTGCAAGATTGTGCTAGGCGCAATGCATGCGGCAGCCGCGACTGGTGCTGGTGCAACAACTGGTACGGCGGCGTTTGAAGTTTGCGCATTTAAAAATGGACTCAATGCCAGAATTAGGAAAGCTAATTTCAATTTCATTTAAAGATTCTCTACGTCAAAAGATCAAAGATTTATCGTGGCTTTTTTTCTGCGATCACAAAATAAAGCGCTAGGCCGACCGCGATGGTGATCGCGCTTGCAATAAGCGCCTTATGGTTTTGCGCGCCTAGGTAATAAATCATCCAGGCATTGACTAGCAAAAACAGACATGGCGTAACTGGATACCCGGGGCAGCGAAACGGCCTTGCCAACGAGGGCTCGCGTAGGCGCAACACAATGAGTCCAGCGACGGTAAGTGAGGCAAAAAGACTCAAAGTAATGCCGATGTAATTTAATACTGTCTCAAAACTGGCGCTTAAAACCAGCAAAACAATCACAAGCCATTGCACGCCTAGCGCCAAGGCAGGCGGCTTAGTTGGCGCGGGTTCCAAGGCTTTTAACGCCGAATAGTCTTGCGCCATCGTCGCCAAAACGCGTGGCCCGGTCAGCACCATTGCACTAATCGTTGAAACCAAACACAGCGCAATTAATAGGCCAACGATGCGAGCACCGCCATCACCGAAAATATGTTGTCCGGCCAAAAAACCCACCGCGAGTTCTTTGCTCACCATCATGCTTTCAGCGTTCGCGACAAACGGGTTAACCCCGAGCATTTCTGTTACAGGTACAACCCGTAAAAACGCATAATTCACTAGCAAATAGATCACCCCGACGCTAAACGTAGAAATCGCGAGTGCCTTGGGCAAAGTGCGCTGCGGATCTTTGGTTTCGCCAGCGATATAAACCGCCGCATTCCAGCCAGAATAGGCATATGAGACATACACCATCGAGACTGCAAACGCGCTGCTCATAATTAACGACGCGTCACCCGGCGCCGGTGCAAAGCTGACTCCCGGCACTGCCGGAGTAAACAGCGCAGCGATTGCAAGAGCCAACATCAACGCGATTTTCAAAACAGTCGCTGCCACCTGAAAACGCGCACCTGCGCCAATGCGCCACGCGTGAATGGCGGTGATTAGCGTGACGATCATGCACGCGACCCAGCTTCGGTGATTATCAATTGCAGGCAACACTTTGCCCAGATAGGCGGCAAACGCCATAGCTGCAGCGGCAATCGGTGCCGCAAACCCGGCTATTAACGACACCCAACCCGCAGTGAAACCCAAACTCGGGTGGAAAATACGCCCTAACAAATGGTATTCGCCACCGGATCTCGGCAAGGCGGCACCTAGTTCCGCGTAACTCAATGCGCCCAGCAGCGCAACCACTGCGCCCACCAGCCACAGCAGCAATATTGCAAACGGTGAATTCAAGGAATGTACTTGAAAACTAAGCGTGGAAAACACGCCAACGCCAATCATGGACGCTACCACCACCGCACTCGCAGTCGGCCAGCCGAGCATGCGCTCGGCCGTATTTTTAATCAATTCACTCATTAGGCTTGCACTACAACACGCAATTCTTTCGGTAATGCAAACACCATGTTCTCGAGCGCTCCATCCAGCTGACGCGGCGGATTTCCACCCGCCGCTTGGATCGCAGCAAGCACTTCTTGCACCAAACTTTCCGGCGCACTGGCACCGGCGGTAA
>JAYTAO010000219.1:0-4350 GCA_043737435.1 Rhodanobacteraceae bacterium
ATTATTTGCCCTTGGCGGTGGGTAAAGATTCCCGCAGCCATGCATCTAGCCCACCGCTAAGTAATCCGACTTGTTTAAAACCCGCCGCAACCAATTTGGCCGCTGCGCCGTCTGACTTCAGGCCCTTGCGGTCATACACGACCACAGGTTTGTCTAGTGCGCTTTGCACGGACTTATGCAGCGCTGAAAAATCAGCGAGCGGGATATTCACCGCGCCATTAATATGCATTTTCAGAAAATCGTTGTTGTCGGTCAAATCAAAAACGCGCGCGTCTTTTCGATTAATCCATTCCACTAATTGATTTGGATTCAGCGCGAAAAAGCCACGGCGTAGCTGTTTTAATTCCCAAAAAATCCACGCCATTGCGGTGCCAAGTAGCGCCGCGCTCAGCAATGGGTTTTTTGCAAGAAAGGTGAGGAACTCAGACATGCGGGCAGCTTGCTCAAAGGGCCGCGAAGTATGTCCGAGCTGCGCACGCTTTCCAAGCGTATTTTTCCTGGATGCAAATACCACTCTGACCCCTGAAATTGACCTGCCAGCGTCGAGCTGTGTGCATTGCTGCGATTACTGACGTCGGTTTGGGTAGCCAGATGATTTACAAATCCAAGGAATGAACGGCATTTCGCCAACGCGAAGTTGGTCAGTTCAGTGGACTCGCCGCGCGGCCAATTTCCTACTATCGGTTCACTTCGCCGCCGCCGTTGCCTATGCCGAGGCCGGCCTATTGCACTTGGCCTGGCCGAATTAAACGCGATCCAAACAGAATCCAAATCCTTCCAATCCTGGTAAGTCGCTAAAGCGCATTTGCATGCGCTGGCTGGGCAAAATGCAGAGGTCAAACTCGCTTTTGATATTGCGATTGGGCTGACGCTTGAGCAACCACGAGCTAGCTTTCACGATAACCAAAGCCCCAACGGGGCGCGCTATGACAGCCTGGGGCAACGTCCCAGGAATTGGTATAAGAAGTGCTTTGAGCCCTGGAGGGCGTAACAAAAGAGGAATTTTTTAGTCATGACGCATTTCCTAGACCGCCGTGAAACGATTGAATTCCGGCACTTGGCTGCCGGTTGAAGCAATTTAAAGCGGTGCTTGGAATGTGCAATGGCATCAACGATAGGGTTTTATAGCAATCGCGATGGTTGGAGTGGGGGGTAGGGCGGTAAAGCTTGCGCTGAAAACTATTGACTTCCAGGGGCATGCACATAAACTGTGTGCACTAATGATGTGGATAGAAGCGAATGGTCAACATAACTCTCACTGCAGATGAAAATTCTATAGAACGGGCGCGCATCGCTGCGCAAGCAATGGGAACCAGTTTGAATCAATTTTTGCGCGAACAAATAGATCGTTTAGCGGGTTCGGATCAGCGCGAAGGTGAAATACAGGCTTACTTGGCATCTGTGGGTACCGGCAGATCTGGCGGTTGGACGTTCAACCGCGATGAAATTCAACGTGACGTCTGAAATTAGTATGTTTGCTTCGCGTAAGGATGCTCAGTGGCCGTTTTCTTAGACACGAATGTTTTGGTTTATGCCGAAGATGCTGATAGTTCTGGAAAGCAAGTGATTGCTGCAGCGCTGATCGCTGAGTTCTATCTAAAAGGCGAAGCGGTTATTTCCACGCAAGTGATGATGGAGTATTACAACGTCGCAGTGAAAAAATTGAAGCTTGAGCCTGCATTTGCAGCTCAGCGCTTACGTCTATTTGCCAAATTTAGAACGGTATCCACCACGCCACAATTAGTGCTTGCCGCAACCGATCTGCATCGCTTGCATAGTCTGTCGTTCTGGGATGCCATGATTTTGCAAGCCGCCATAACGAGTGGCTGCGACACCCTCTATAGCGAAGATTTCAACGCCGGACAAATCGTCTCAGGCGTCAAGATCGTTAATCCATTTAAGTTAACTAATTAGACAGCTGGCCTCGAACGCCTTACCTGCTAACCAAAACCGCTGGCACTTGAAGGTTGCATTTGCAGGCTCGGCTTGGGGCTTTTTGTCGAGCTAGAGTTGGGCAAAATGCTTGCGAAGTGCCCGCATACGAGGATTCGATGCTGGTCTTTGCACAAGCTAGATTTGGAGCAAAAACGTGGAAACACCTGAACGAATTATCAATCGGCTGCGGTGATGGGTGGCAAGGCCTGCATTCGCGGCGCCTGCATTCGCGGCATGCGCGTTACTGTCGGCGTGATTGTCGAACAAATAAGTGCCGGTCCGAGTGTTGATGAAATCTTGCTCGACTATCCCTATTTGGAACGCGAAGATGTAGCGTAAATTAGGGAACGTTTTGGTCAGATTTTTTTGAAAGTTTGCGAGAAACCCTCACCACCCAGTCCCCCCTAAACTACCACGCAATTCCTGCTTCTCTACCTCACTAATTTCGCCGGACTTAAGCTTTTCTTTCAGCACCTGCACGCGCCCAGACTTGGCGCGTTCGTTAAGCTTATTGAGCGCGGCTAAAAAATCCGCCTTTTGATGCTCCGTCTCCCCAGGAATTTGCGCGGCCAATAGCTTGAGCAGCGCGGGATATTCTGGCTGGCCGTCAAACATCTCAACTAAGCTGGAGGCATTAGCTTCTGGGCGTTCGCGGGCGAGTTCGATCAGGGCTACCAGCAAGGAAATGCCGGGTAAATCCAGTGCCGCGAATGGGTACGGCGGTTCGGCCGAGGTCGATACTTCCGGCGCGCCGAGCAGCAGGGAAATCGCTTGGCGTACCAACGTCCGGCGCCCTAAGTCAGTCGCGGCACTGCCGTCGCCCTGCTCGCGCTTTTGAAAGCTTGGTAAGCGTGGGCGGTCGCGGGAGTCACTGCTGGCGGAATTGCTTTGGCTGACCCCGGTCAAGCGTGACAACTCGGCCTGCATCAATTCGGCGAATGCGCCTTCTGGGATTTGGGCCAGCATAGGCCGGGCTTTTTCGGCTAGGCGCGCGCGGCCGTCGATGCTGGACAGGTTGCTCTCTTTTGCCAGCTCATCGAACAGATATTTGGACAGCGGCAGCGCGGTTTCATAGCGCGCTCTAAAGCCGTCCATGCCTTCTTTGCGCACAATCGAATCTGGATCTTCGCCGTCAGGTAGGAACAGAAAATGCGCTTGTCGGCCTTCGCGCATACGCGGCAGCACATTATTGAGCGCGCGCCATGCCGCAGCGCGGCCGGCGCGGTCGCCATCGAAGCAAAACACCACATCTTCGGCATTGCGAAATAGTAGTTCGGCATGCTCGCGGCTGGTCGCGGTGCCCAGGGTCGCCACCGCTTCGGTGACGCCAAATTGCGCGAGGCTCAGCACATCCATGTAACCCTCGACCACAATCAAACGCGTGTGTTTGAACTGGCGCGCGAAGTACAGCCCGTACAATTCCTGGGATTTTTTGAACAGCGCGGTTTCCGGTGAGTTCAGATATTTCGGCTCCCCGGAACCAATGATTCGGCCACCAAACGCAATGGTGCGGCCGCGCTTATCTAAGATTGGGAACATCACGCGTTCGCGGAATTTGGCGTAGTCGCCGGTATTGCCCGAGCCGGTCAAACCTGCCATTTCCAGCGCTTTTTTGCGCTCAGGCGTGGTGCCCAAGGATTGCATCAGCTTATTGCCATTGGCCGGTGCCCAGCCGAGTTGAAAGCGTTCGCTGGCGGCGCGATCCACGCCGCGCTTTTCTAAATATTCCTTCGCCTCCGGGCTAGATTCTAGCTCACGACGGAAAAATTGCGTGGCATCGGAAAGTACCGGGAATAGCGCATCTGAGCCGTCGGCGCGCTTGTAGCCACCACCTTCAAAGGGAACGGTCAGGCCGACATCTGCCGCCAGCGCTTCGACTGCGTCAGAAAAGTCCATATTCTCGTAATTCATCAAGAACCCGACCGCCGAGCCGTGCACGCCGCAGCCAAAGCAATGATAAAACTGCTTTTGCGGGCTGACAGTAAAGGAGGCCGAACGCTCGTCGTGGAACGGGCAGCGCGCTTGAAATTCGCGCCCAGCGCGTTTAAGCGGCACGCGCTTACCGATCACATCGACAATGTCGATGCGCTGCAACAAGTCATCAATAAAACTTTCGGGAATGCGGGCCATCGTTACGCGCTGTGGCCTTGGGTTCAAAGGCAGCGCATGGTAGCGAATTGGCGGCGGCGCTGCCTACCGAAGCTGTTAAAACCTAAAAACCGCAGTTGACCGCTAACTAACTCCGATAAAGCTATGAATATGTTGAATGATTTAGATATTCCGAAGTTCACCTTGTGGGTGAAGGTCGCTACCAATAAAATTGAACACTTTTTTGACGCCCCAGCATCGTTGTTTCGTCGTTGCAGGCAATGAGCATGCTGCCTCCTCACACCTTGCTGGAACGCCAAAAAAATG
>JAYTAO010000220.1:0-10644 GCA_043737435.1 Rhodanobacteraceae bacterium
CCGAGTTTTAGCGAAGCATTGACGAAGTCCGATCTTGCACTGAAAAGCTCGCCCAATATTTATATCGCTTATGGCCTGCTTGCGATTGGCGTGGCACCTTGGGCTGAGGAGTTCTTGTTTCGCGGCTTGATGTTTAGGGCGATGCTTGTGCAATGGGGCTTTTGGCCATCGCTATTACTGAGCACCGCATTTTTCACGCTTTTGCATCCGATGGCCGCTTGGCCTATGGTTTTTTTATTGGGCGCTAGCAGCGCTTGGCTATTTGTACGCATCCGCACATTGCTGCCTTGTGTTGCGCTGCATTTTATTTACAACGTGATTGTGGTTGCGGCGGCCTGACGGCGGCCAAGTGCGCCAATAGGATTTGCCTATTGAATACGCCGCGGCTACCCATGAATTAACGCAAGCTGGTCTGCTGGAAATTACAGCACTGCGGCCAAAAAATCCCACGCTTAAACAGGCCACTGCCACCGCGTCGACTAAACAAAGGCCTCGGGGATAGCCGCAAGTTGGCCGATCAACGACGCTTACTCAAAAAAAAACGCCGAAAAGGTCGGCGTTTAAAATTTTGAGAACTTAATCGGACTATTTAATTAGAGCCGATTCAAGCGACTTTCCTGAAGCCAAAATTGCGCGAGCCCATAATGGTTTAAGGCCTCGGCCTGTCCAAGTTTTGCCCGATGCAGGATCTTGATATTTTGCTTTTGCCGGACGCCGTACTTTTTCAGAATCTGTCGCCACGGCCTTGGCAGTGGCGCCACCACCAATCAATTGCGCTGCATCATAACCATGCTCTTTCGCAAGGGCAAATAGCTTTGCACGCACTTCAATCGCTTCGGACTTTTCAATTTCTGAGATGCGCTTTTTGGCTTTTTCAATAAGTTCATGCAGGTCTTTGGTTTTAAGATTGCTTAAATCCATGATTGGACTCCAGTCAGGGTGAGAACTTAATTAGTATATATTTATATTTTAACAATTGAAAGTCTGAAGAATAATTGCAATGTTGGCCCTCGAAGACGCTTTGATTTTATTTCCAAGCCCGCACACGCCGCTAAAAAATGCCTATATTTTCCATAGAAAAAACTCACTGCTTTTGCAGAGACACAATTTTGCCTCACACGGAACTTGGTCATTTGCCGACTAGGCATATGTGCGAAGCGAAGCTGGGAAAGTTAGCCGTAATTTGTTTAAGATCTTTTTCGGCAGTATTGTTACACAAACCCAAAAGTCAGTTCCAATTCAAGCCAGCGGGCATAGAGCGACAAAGAATTTGCTGTCGGGTTAAAGTCCAAGCGTGACTCATCGCTTTCATGCAATTGCCCCGGCGAGCTGCAAAAAAAAAACAAAAAAACGGCCCTTTCGGGCCGCTTAAACTGAGCCACTAAATTTAGAAACGATATTCGCCACTGACTGCCGCACGCCGTCCCAAGATATCGTAGACGCCAATACCGGTAGTTCCAAATGGCGGCTCCTTATCAGTCAAATTCGTCACTGAACCGCGTAACGCAAAGTTATCGTTGACTTGGAAGTACAAACCTAAGTTAAACGTTGTGTTGCTTTCGACCGATAACTGGTCTCGGTTTTCAACGGTAAAGGTATTGTTGAATTTCGCAGCACTAATAAAATTGGCCTTTAGATTAATTCCGAATGGCCCGTGCACATAATCAACACCGAAAGCGTGTTGCAAGTGCGAATTGCCAATTTCATTGTCCGCAGGATCGGGCACAACGGCATTGTTTGAGCTATCTGATTTATCAATGTTTGACGACTGAACTGAGAATTGCAGCGAATCTTGCTCGGTCAAATCCAAGCTGTAGGCTGCATCCAAAGAAATACCTTGATAGTTCAAATATGCACCATTGACAAAGCCAGTGCGTAATGCCGGCGTGATTACGCCGTTGGCATTGGTTTGTGCAACTTGACCGGCTGCATCGCGATTAATTCGCGCACAAAACGAATTGGCGTTACTAATCGGGCCAGGCGCAAAGTTTGTGTTGTCAAAACAACCACTGCCCAAATCATTAGCGCCTAAGAACGCAATCGCGTTGCGCACTTTAATGTCGTAGTAATCCATGGACATGCGGAAGTTTTTAATAAAAGACGGCTGCCACACAAAACCAAAAGTTTTGGAGTCCGCTACCTCATTTTGCAGGTTAGCATCGCCGGAAGAGATTCCTTGCACGGTTGCGGTAACCGCATTTGACTGAAACGTCGCTGGGTTCAAATTATATTCGCGAAAGAATGCCGCACAATTTGCCGCCCGTACTGCTGGTCGCGCGCCACTGGTGATGAAGCGCGGGTCACACGGATCATTCAGAGAGAAAAACGCGCTTGATGTCGGCGAATAGAGTTCGACCAAGCCCGGAGCGCGGAACGAACGGGTTTTATTTCCGCGAATTTCAAATCCTTCAATCGGCTGGAACTGCCCACCGAGTGTCCAAGCGTTAAAATTGCCATTAACACTGTTGTTGACCCGACGGCCCTTAGCGGTAATGTCAAACTTATGCACGCCCCAAATGTCGTTCTCTTCACTTACAAGCGGCAAAATAAATTCGCCAAATAATTCTTTGGTGTCGTAATCACCTTTGAAACCTAGAATTGGGACGGCACGGCCTGAACCCAAACGTTGGAATTCGTTTGGAGTGAACTCGCCCGACTCTTTGCGATATTCCACACCAAAGTTTGACGCGACGGGACCTGCCCAAGTGCTGAATAAATCGGTTCCGATATTCGCGTTAAATACAGTTTGTTCGAGCAAGCCGTCGGTGCGGGTACGCCCGGTAACGTATTGTCGTGCTTCAGGAGAAGCGCGGTTTTCCCCAAATATATCCAATGGACGGCAGTTGGCGTCGGCGACAGGGGTGATCCCACCTGCAAGAACGCCGATCGTTCCAGCTGGGTTACAGACAATTTGACCAGCAGCATTGCGCACCACGTTGATCGCATTGAGAAACCGCTGTTGGTTCAGCACATTTTGCGAATACTCTGAACTGTTGCGGCCATAGGTCAGCGAGGTTTCCCAGTTGAATGCGCGATCCATTGCATCAAAATCGCCCTGCAAACCGGCTACGATCCGCCCCGTTGTTGATTCAGCTTTGGAGTTATTCGTGACTAGATCGCGTGATGCACGGGAAAGCCTGAAGCTAGTGATTCCGTTCGCCGCCAAGGTTGCTGCTGCCTGCGGCGTAAGACGCGGATCGGTGGCTGAGAATGTGAGTGCGGCACTATTGCCGCCAAACTGTGTGGCGTTAAAAATAGGCTGATCGATGATTTCCAAACCTTCCGACTGGAACAAGCTGCCTTCCCAAAAAGTTCGAACCGAGTCAGTTAAATCGAAGTGCCCAAACACATTCACGGTCTCGCGTTGAAGATCGCTGGTAATTTGGCCGCTTTCCACTAAATAGAAACCATCCCCACCACTTGCGTCGGTGTTGCCAAACGGGGTGCCAGGGTTGTAGGAAACTAAACTTCCAGAGCTATCAAACTGCAGATAAGTATTTTGACTTGCGCCAAAACCACGCAAAGTGCCACCAGTAAGATTCACCGCGCCGGTTGATGGGAACAACAAACCACCCGCCGTCAATTGCGACAAGCGACGGTTTTGGATTAGGACTGCATTGGGAATGCCATCACTGGAACTGGTATTAAAGGGTGTGCCGTAAACGCGCCCGTCATTTAGCGGCGTACGGTTAGGCTGTCCGGTGAGCGCGGTGGCCAAGGGGTTCGTAGCAAACAGCAAAGCACGGCGAAACACGTCGCGGCTGGTTTGTAGCACGCCATCGTTGTTGTCAACGGATGCCGACAAAGTAAAATTGCCACGGCCATCGCCAAAAGCCGTGCCCCAAATACCGTTGGCATTGACGCGATCATTGTCGCCGCGATCACTTAGACCATAAGTAAATCCGACTTCAGCCCCTTCATAATCGGTTTTCAATATAACGTTTACAACGCCGGCAATGGCATCAGAGCCATAGGTCGGCGCGCCACCTATTGCCACACTATCCACCCGTTCAATAAGTTGCGTTGGTATGCCGTTTAAATCGACTTGATTGCCTGGGTCGGCCCCAGCAAAAATCGTTAGTGGATTGGAGGTCACAACGCGGCGGCCATTGACCAAAGTTAAAGTGCGATTGGAACCCAATCCAAAACGATTGACGAAATTTAAACCCGCGCCAAACGAGGATTGGCCGCCCTCAGGAGTAACTGCAGTACCAAAACCGGGCAGTTCGTTAATTGCATCGGCAACGTTGGTGATCGCGCGTGACTTAATGTATTCCTCACCCAGTGTCACCGCAGGCTCCAGCGTATCGTAGCCTGCGCGTTTAATACGCGAGCCCGTCACGACAACTTCATCTAACTCCTCTGCACTAGCCGCCGCATCGTCAGCTTTATTTGATGTTTGCGCGAGAGCGGACTCGCCTGCGGAAAGAGCGAAAAATGCAAGCGAGATAGACAGCCAAAGCGGGGTTCGATTTTTAGTATGCATAACACCTAGTCCATTAAAGTATGGGATTTAGGCTACACGAATGTTGCTACGTGGAGCCTTTTAGCGAAAGTTTAACGCTAGCACACTTTAAATCGTAGGTAAATTCCATCCTGAAATAAAATAATCACGGCATCCATGTGGCGCAACCGAGCTAACGCCTTATCTTAGGACGGCTCAGCAGTTAGACCCGCCGAGCCGAGGACAGGACGCCGATGGCGATCATGATAATACCCAAAATCAACAAAACCCAGGAACTGAGTGTAGGCACCGGCAGCAGCGATTGCGACGGCATCGCGGAAATCACTAGCACCGCAGTTGCCGGCGCTAAGTTATTGCCGTTGTTAGTTTGCAGCGAACCTATGGGAATGATATTGGTGTAACTTCCCGCGACTGTGCCGGTGACATTGACGCTTAGGGTACAGCTGGAATTAGCTGGAATCGTGCGTCCTGCGGGCAAGCTGACACTGGTGCCGCCGGGCGTGGCCAATGGCGCGCCGGTACCGCCGCAGCTGGTGTTGACATTGGGTAAAGCCGCAATCGTGACGCCAGTAGGAAGGTTGTCGACCAGCGGAGCAGTGAGAGTGCTAGCCGTCCCATTGGGATTATTAATTGTGATGGTAAGAATCGAAATACCCCCGGCGCTAATTGCATTCGGCAAAAAGACTTTACTAATTAGCGGCGGCGCGGCGACGAGCTGGCAAATGGAGATCAAGCCGCTGTCCAAAGTTACCGCACCGTTACGTGCTAGAACGCGACCGCTGCTGGTCGCGCCAGTGTTGAGTGTAATGCTTGAAAGTGCTAACAGGTTGCCGACAAAAGCCGTTGTAGTTCCAAGCGTGGCGGAGCTGCCGATTTGCCAGAACACATTACAGTTTTGACCACCATTGATCACCTGGACCGCCGAGCCACTTGCGGTAGTGAGTGCGCTGCCAATTTGAAAGATAAATAGCGCGTTCTGATTGCCCTGGGCGTCTAGCGTCAAAGTGCCGGTTAAGCTCATTGTAGATGCCGAGCAATAAACCCCCGGCAACAGCGTGCGCCCGCCTAGGTCACCGGAAATCGTAGTTCCGCATGCGCGCCCTGCAAGGGAATTGTAAGCGCTAGTAACGTCATTTTGCGCCTGCAGCGCAACCGCGTCAGCAAAATGCGTGGTACCAACCACCTGCCCAGGCGGAAAACCGGTGACGGAGCTGGCATTACCTGGCGAAATACCCAAATCGCCGGTAACGATTGTAGGCCCGGTATTAGTAATCGCAGAGCCACCCAGAACGCTGAAATTTGCGGCCGTGCCCAGTGAGACGCCCTGTGCCCCGACCGAACTCGAAAAATTCAATAGGCATAATGCGGCAAAAAGATTTAGGCAGATGCCCTTAAGTAAGTTCAAAGTTGTTACTCCAAAGTTTGAATCTAATGGCGGCGGGATCGGAAAACCGCGCTTGAAATTGGCTATTCGAGCATCTAAAAATACGCGCCCTTCACATTTTGCTCTGTTGGTTAGCCCACACAGCTTTCACGCACAAGCAAATGTTGACGTAAGTGTAGGCCAAGACAAAACAAATTGCGCCCCTGCGTTCAGGCCAAATGGCTAGCCGCGTAAATATACCCAACGCCCTTGAAATCGCATGAATTCACTAAGCTCGGTTATGCGCGAAGCACTTCCACCTTTGATGCGATAACGCGCGACAAATTCGACCGTCCCGGTATTTTCGTCGCTGGCGACGCTGACGCTTTTGACTTCTAGCCCTAACCACACGCAATCAGGGTCAAGCTGTATCTCAAGGGGACACGTGCTTGGGTGCCAGCTATGACGCAAGTAGAGTTCAAGATTTTTGACGTAGGCACTGTAACGGGAGCGCATCAGTGCCTCAGGCGTCGCCGCCAGCGCACCTAAATGCAATGGTTCGCAACAGCGTCGGTAATCGCTACCGCCGCAGGGGCACGCTGCTGGCGCAGCGCGCGAGTTGCGCCCTAAGTTTGGCGCTGGAGTTGGCGGTAGGGTCGGCGCTGGGGTTGGCGCTGGGGTTGGCGCTAGGGTTGGCGCTGGGAAAACTTGTTTCATCAGTGGTAAAGCTCGGGGCTAACTTAAGCGGCATTCCCGCGCATTTTCCCATAGCGCACCCCACGCCAGCGCGGCAGACGCCAACTGACGCAGTTGTTGCGAAAGGCCATCACTGGCACTCAATTCACGTGCAAAGCCGAGCAAATTTGGCGCGTTCGATTGCATCATGCCGTCTGCTTGCGCTTGAATGACTCCGAGTAATTCATGTCGCCACGCTTCACTTGAGCTCGCGCCGGCAGCGATTAGCAGCTGCTGCAATTCACTCAACAGCGCTGCGCGTTTGGCCGTGCTGTAGCGTTGCAAGATTTGCTCCCGGTCACTCGCCGACGCCTCGGCTAAGTCCAAACATTGGATCGCCAACCAACGCCAACGCGCGGCCGGTTCTGCTGCCAAACACAGCGTTTGCCACTGATTGACCTGATCTGCCAGGAAGCGCGCGGCGCCGATTTGCATTGCTTCGCGGTTAACCATGCTGCGCGGCTGCGGTGAGCCACGCCGCTCCAGCGCGATGGCTAAACAAAGCTCCAAAGCACCCGGATCGCAAAACTGACTGAGCGCTGCAAGTGTACGGTCAGCACCATCACTATCACCAAAGGCGAAGCCGTGCGCACCGGTCAGATCCAATGCACTGGCTGCCGTACCTATGGCCGGTGCTAGCGTTGCGTAATTTGGGCAAAGCATCACCGCGTCACCGGCCAGTGCGGACTGCACATCATCACGCGTCTTCAGTGCTGCCTGCCCTCCGGCGTCTAGGGTAAAGCCCCAAAAACTATGCGCGGTGTCGCTACTGCCCAACACGCCTAAACCGATGCGCCCTATCCGTGCATGCTCGTAGCCATCAAATTCGTCTAATCGTCGGCCGGTAAAATCCACGCTATCGAGCAGCTGGCGCATACTTTTGCCAAGCATGTTCTCAGCCAGCTGCCACAAATTTGGCCCGCGTGCGACGCCTGCAAACGCGGCCTCGGTACTGGCAAACACTTGGGCGCGTCGCTGCGAAGCCTGCGCCAAATGGATGCTGCTGCCCTCAGCCGTGCGGGCAAAATCGGGCTCGTAGGTGCGCATGCGCGCGGTATCGTCCATTAGCAGCACGCGTTCGCCGACGTAGCTCACGGCAATCGTGTTGAGCGCGCGCGCGCGAGCGCCTGCGGCCTTACCAAATAGCAAATTCAAGCCAGAGGCGTGTTCCGGCATTTGTTGAATGCGATCCGCCAGCCAACGCTCGCGCTTTTGATCCAGCAAAATCACGCGCTGCCCGGTGCGCCGACCAAACTCGGCCATCAGCTCAACTTTTCGCGCACGATGTTCGGCTTGCTCGGATAGATCAAATAGGGCAAAGCTGCGATCCCGTGCAGGCGCTGTTTCATTGGCGCTCGCAAGCAGTGCTTCCAGTGAGGCCGGGTGTCCGGCGCTAATAATGGCCAAACCGGAGAGCGGCGCTGGCACCGGAGCTGGGGCATCGCTTAAGCGCGTGCGCAAAGCACTTTCGCTTTGCATCAAACCACGCTGACACAAATTATTCAGCACCCGCTCAATATTGACCATGCTTAAGCTGGGGAAGCGTTCGCTTAAATACTGCGCATGTTCGCTCAGGGTGGCAAACGGCGCACATTCAACAAACGCGGCGTGTACCTCCAGCGTCATGACATGGCGATTATCCACCGTGCCCGAACCGCCTGATGGGGCACTGTTGGCCATATAAAGCACTTCACTGTCGGAAATTTGGATTGCCGTTCCAGGCAGCGCGGCAAAAAGTTCGGGGCGAGTGGTCATTAAAGTCGTTTAAAAAAAAGATGTCGGAGGTTAACCGCAACCCCGGTGTTGGTGCCAACATCCACGCTGTCAAATTCGTGTGGCGTTTTGCTGACGCTGCCTCGAAATCATGTTGATTAATGCAGGAGCAAGCCATGGCTGAGCACAAAATTTTCCGCCTGCCCGATTTGGGTGAAGGATTGCCCGATGCTGAGATTGTTGCATGGGCCGTTGCGGTCGGCGAACGGGTGAGCTTAGATGGTCCGCTGGTCAGTATGGAGACCGCAAAAGCCGTTGTCGACTTACCCGCGCCCTGCAGCGGCACTTTAGTTAAAATATTTGGCAATGCCGGTGATGTCATTGAAACCGGGCATCCGCTGGCAGAATTCGAGCTAAACGATGGCCCGCAGCGGGCGGAAGGCCATGCGACCGGCCACACACACGCGGTTGCGCCAACGATCGCTGCGCCTGTGCAGGTAACAGAAGTTGCCGCTGAAGATGCCGGCAGCGTAGTCGGTTCGGTCACGGCAGGATCCCAGGTGCAGCAAGAAGCCACGATCAACTCTGGCGGCGTGAAGGCAGTGCCTGCGGTACGCGCGATGGCAAAAAAGTTGGGTTTGGATTTAGCACGCATCCAACCCACCGGCGAGCTGGGCATCATCACCATGAACGACTTAAAGCGCGCTGCGGACAACCAGACAGCATTGCTTAGTTCAGCTTCGGCCACTTCAGATCAATCGCAATTGGGCAATTCCAGTGCGGCGATCAGCTCAGCAGCGCCCGCGCAAACTGAGGCTGCGGAGCCACTGCGCGGCATGCGCCGCAGCATGGCGCGGACGATGGCGCAGGCGCACGCTCAAGTTGTGCCGACAACCTTGATGGAGGACGCGAACCTGCACGCGTGGTCAGCCGAGCAAGATCTAACTGCGCGTTTGGTGCGCGCGTTGGTTGCCGCAGCGCGTGCCGAGCCTGCGCTAAATGCCTGGTTTGACGGCAATAGCGCCACGCGCACGCTGCACAACAGCGTGCACGTCGGTATCGCAATTGACAGCGTAGAGGGATTGTTTGTCGCCAATTTACGCGACGCACAGATGCGCGACAGCGCTTCCGTGCGCGCCGAGGTCAGCCGATTACGCGCGCAGATACTGGCGCGAACGCTATCTGCGGCGGAGCTGTCCGGCTACACGTTAATGCTGAGCAATTTTGGCGTTTACGCCGGCCGCTACGCGACACCGATTGTGGCTCCGCCCTGCGTGGCCATCTTGGCCGCTGGCCGCGCCCGCATCGCTGCCGTGCCGGTTTTAGGCGCGATTGCTGCGCAACGTATTTTGCCGCTATCGCTGACGTTTGATCACCGGGCCTGCACTGGTGGCGAAGCGGCCCGATTTCTAGCCGCGATACTGGCCGATTTAGAGCGGGCGCGCTGATTGATGCGGGTTTTGGTGACCGGTGCGGGCGGTTTTTTAGGCGGAGCGATTGCACGCCTGTTGCTAGCCCGCGGTGACCAAGTCGTGGCCGTACAGCGTGGTGCTGCAGTTGAATTAGTTCAACTGGGTGCGGAATTATTCCAGGGTGATTTAGTCGATCCAGAAGTCGCCGCACGCGCTGCAATGAGCTGCGACGGCGTGATTCACGTTGCCGCGAAAGCCGGGCATTGGGGCAGTTACGCAAGTTATTTTTCTGCCAACGTGCTCGCTACACGCAATATTTTGGCGGCGTGCGAAAAACATGGTATCGCGCGGCTGGTGTATACCTCCACGCCCAGTGTGGTGCACGCAGGCGGTGATTTGGCGGGCGTCAATGAATCCGCGCCCATTCCGAAGCATTTTGACGCGCATTACCCCGCCACCAAAGCGATCGCTGAGCGCGAGGTATTGCGCGCCAACAGCGCCCGGCTTGCCACCTGTGCGCTGCGCCCTCACTTGATTTGGGGGCCAGGGGACAATCATCTGCTGCCGCGACTGATTGCGCGCGCAAAAGCCGGCAGGCTACGCTTTGTCGGAGACGGGCAAAATTTACTCGACACTATCTATATTGATAACGCCGCGCGTGCGCACCTTGCCGCGCTAGATCGCCTTCAGCCTGATGCCGCCTGCGCGGGCAAAGCTTATTTTTTGAGCAACGACGAACCTTTGCCGGTAAAAGAGATCGTGAATCGCTTAATCGCCTGTGCCGGTTTGCCGCCCTGCAATAAGCACATTCCAGTGGCGATTGCTTACGCAGTCGGCGCACTGATGGAGCTGAGCTACAACGTGCTGCCACTGAAAGGCGAACCCTTACTGACGCGTTTTGTCGTTTCACAACTCAGCACCGCACATTGGTTTGACCTGAGTGCGGCAAAGCGCGA
>JAYTAO010000221.1:0-4343 GCA_043737435.1 Rhodanobacteraceae bacterium
AAATATAGATGCAAAGTGAAAGCAAGAAGGCTCATAAGGGTGCAAACGTAGCTGCTAGGCGATTGGGGTTAGCGCGAAAGTGTGACAAGATGTGTACTAGATAATGCTAGCCAGATTACGCCGCCAAGCCATAACTTTTCAACATCGCCGCGACTTCCGGCTCGCGCCCGCGAAAGGCAACAAACGATTCTAAAGCGGGGCGCGCGCCGCCGGCTGCTAGAACTTCTTTGCGAAAGCGTTCACCGCAATCGCGATCAAACGCAGCGCCTTCTGGAAACGCCGCGAATGCGTCGGCGGATAACACTTCTGCCCAAAGATAGCTGTAATAGCCCGCACCGTAACCGCCGCCAAAAATATGCGAAAAGCTGTGCGGGAAGCGTTGCCATGCCGGCGGCAAAAGCACTGAAGTGCGCGCACGCACGGCCGCCAAAATTTGATGCACTTGCGCCAAGCTTGGTGCCGGTACCGCTAAATGAATGGAAAAATCGAACAGCGCAAACTCCAATTGCCGCACCAAAAATAAACCGCTGTGGAACTGCTTACTCGCGAGGAGTTTGGTTTTTAAGTGCGCTGGCAAAGGCGCGCCACTTTCATGATGGCGACTTAGCAAATCCAGCGCTTCTGGCTGCCAACAGAAGTTTTCTAAAAACTGGCTGGGTAATTCGACCGCGTCCCATTCCACGCCCTGGATGCCACCCACCGCAGGTACGCTGATCTCACTTAGCATATGGTGCAAACCGTGGCCGAATTCGTGGAACAAAGTCACGACATCGTCATGCGTCAGCAGCGCAGGCTGTGGCTTGCCATTGGGATTAGTCCCAGGCGGTGCGAAGTTGCAGTTCAAATACGCGACCGGGCGTCGGTGTTTTGCTTGCGCGCGGCGCTGGGATCGGCACACGTCCATCCACGCACCAGAGCGTTTTTTCGGCCGCGCATACGGATCAACGTAAAAACTGGCGATCACATCGCGACCGCGCAGTAATTCAAAATAGCCCACGTCCGCATGCCAAACGCTGGCCTCAACTTTGCGAACGTGCAGGTCAAACACCCGCTCAAGAACCGTGAAAAGCCCTTGCAGCACGTGCGGATAAGGAAAATAAGGGCGCAATTGTTCATCGTCAAAACCCAGCTTGGCGGCTTTGTATTTTTCACTTACGAATGCGACATCCCACGGCGCTAACTCAGGCAAGCCCAGCTCAAGCGCGGCAAATTCGCGTAGTTGCGCCAATTCTTTCTCCGCCGCCGGCCGAGCTTGGCGCAGCAGGTCGTTTAAAAACTGCATTACCCGGTTGGGATCAGACGCCATTTTGGTGGCTAAGGACTCGGTCGCAGCATTCTCGAACCCAAGTAACTGCGCCGCTTCTAACTTCAAAGCCAACATTTTCTCTATCTTTGGACCGTTGTCGTACTGGCCCGCGTTGGGGCCTTGATCGGACGCGCGCGTGCTGTAGGCGGTATAAATTTCTTCGCGCAGCGCGCGATCTTCGGCATAAGTTACGACCGCCGCATAGCTCGGATAATCTAGCCCAATCAGCCAACCGCTTTGCTTTGCGACTGCTGCCGCAGCTTGGAAGCGCGCCTGCGCATCGTTAGGAATGCCGACCAAAGCTGCGGCATCCGTAACGCGCTTTTTCCAGGCTTCGGTAGCGTCAATTAGGGCTTCTTCAAAATCGGTGGCTAATTGCGAAAGCTCCAGGCTAATTTCGCGAAACCGGCTTGCCTGCTGGCCTTCCAATGCCACGCCGCCATGGCGAAAATCGCGCAGCCAATGCTTGATCGCCGTGCGTTGTGCGCGATCCAGAGAACTAAAGTCAGCGGAAGTAGCGATTTGATTAACGGCATTGTATAGCTCTCGATTTTGCATTAGCGCACTTGAGTGTTCCGTGACCAGCTCCAGCGCTGGGCTGTAAACCGCACGTAGTGCTTCGTTGTCGCAAACACGATGCAAATGCTCGATCGTGCTGAAGGCGCAGCTTAGATCATCATCCACTTGTTCCAGTGGCAGCGCGATTTGCGCGTACAAATCCGCGGCAGTTGCATGGGTGGAGCTATGTGCCACCACCACTTGCGCCAGCACGCCCTGGTAGCGTTTGAGCAACACCTCAATCGCCTCAGGCACTTCCGAAGGCGTGAACCGATCAAATTGCGGCAAATTGTTGTCGCGCTCGGGAAAGCGGTTGGTGAGCAATGAATTCATAAATGCGCCTTCAGATTTTTGTTAATTTGCTTTGGCCGGACAAAACCAAAGTTCGATTATTTGTTGTTGGTCAGGCAAGACATGGGGTGCCAAGGAGTGCGATTCAAACGGATTTGAAAATTGTTTGTTCGAGTGCACGGGAATGGGTCATCAAGAATTTCAGAATTCTCGCTTTTAGTCTGAGGCAATTTGAGATTGCTTCACTACGTGGGTCATGACGAAACTCCGAATCGGTGCGAAGCAATACATTTGCACATCAGTTTGAGCCTCACTGCTGGCACATGTTACCTTTCCCACATGTCTCACGCCCCGCTCGTTTTACTGACAAATATTTTGGCATCGGCAAATGTTTGCGCCGCCAGTTTCGCCGTGGTGGTAGCGGATCAGGTGCAAACGCGTTTTTGGCAAACACATTGGCTCCAAATCGGCTTTGGATTGGCGCTGCCACTCATGTTTTTAGGAACTCTGTGGTTTTTGCGCACGCGCTGGCGCGAACGCACCATTGCTAATGCCAAGCTGGAAGCCAGCCAAAGCCAATTGCGGATGGTGCTTGCCAGCGCCGGTTGCGAACTCTGGCGCTACAACCTGCTTGAACAGATCGTTTATCGAGAAAATGTGTTGAGCCATGTCAGCGCGCCCAGCGTCAACTTGCACGCGGGCGAGTTAATCCAAGCGATTCATCCTGACGACCGTGTTGCATTTAATGAAGCGATGTTGACGCATTTGCGCGGCTTAAGTGACTGTTTTGAGGTGCTCTATCGGATGACTTCGGTGCAGGGCGGCTTGGTTTGGTTGCGCTCAAATGGAAAAATTGAAGCTACAGACAGCGCAGGGAGGGTGCTGATTGTCAGTGGTACCACCATTGAAGTGACGCAGCTCAAACAGCACGAACTACAGATTGAATCGGTCAATGCCGCGCTAAGCTTGCAAATCGACGAACTCAAGGCCGCACGTGCCAGCATAATTGAGGTGGAAAAGCGGCGAAAACTAGCCCTGTGGGGCTCGGGCTGCGAGTTTTTCGAGGCCAATATTGCCAAGCAAACCATTGCGCGGGAAAACAAAACGCCGGGTTTGGCAGTTAACGATCTGGGCAATGGTTTAACGCAATACTGGGCGCATTTACACCCTGAAGACATTGGTATTTTTAAAGCAGCTTTCCTAGCGCACGTTACTGGAAAGGCCGAGTTTTATGACGTCAGCTACCGTGCCCGACGTGCCGACGGCGGTTGGTGTTGGTTGCAAACGCGCGGTCGTGCGGTGCAGTGGGACGAAAACGGCCGTGCCACGGTCATCAGCGGCACCAACTACGACATTAGCGAACTCAAAACGGCGGAAATTGCGCTGAAAAAATTGGCCGAAGAACTAGAACTTCGGGTAAGCCAGCGCACCGCCGATCTGACTTTCGCCGTCGAACAGCTGCGCTCGGCGCAGCGTCAGTTAGTCGACAGCGAAAAAATGGCGGCGTTAGGAAACTTGGTTGCTGGCGTTGCGCATGAAATTAACACGCCACTTGGGATTAGCGTGACTGCAGCATCGCATTTGGGCGAGATCAGCCAACGTTTAACGCGCCAACTTGAATCTGGGCAGTTGAAAAAATCCGAGTTGACTGATTTTGCGCAAGCCTCACAAAGTGCGGTCGAGCTCGTCATGACCAATCTGCGGCGCGCCAGTGATCTGGTGAAAAGCTTCAAGCAGGTCGCTGTGGATCAATCCAGCGAACAACGCCGGATGATCGAACTTAAACCGTACTTTCAGGACATCCTCAATTCCTTGCGCCCAACCACCAAGCGTTTCAGGCATGTGATTGAGTTGGATATTCAAGAGGACATCCATTGGGATAGCTACCCTGGCGCGCTTTACCAAATTATCTCCAACTTAGTTTTAAACGCGTTGAATCATGCCTTTACTGAGCAACAACGCGGCGTCATTAAAATCAAAGCAGCAACAGACCTTGAATCAATCAAGCTGAATGTTAGCGACGACGGCTCAGGTATGGATCCGGAAACCGCCAACCATATTTTTGAGCCATTTTTTACCACCAAGCGCGGGCAGGGTGGCTCGGGGCTAGGCTTGCACATCGTATTTAACTTGGTAACCAGTGTTTTGGGTGGTTCGATTTCTGTGAAAACAGCGCCAGGAGCGGGGG
>JAYTAO010000222.1:0-4343 GCA_043737435.1 Rhodanobacteraceae bacterium
GCAGGTTCATGGTTTTTTGCGCGCCCTGGGATGGGTTTGATCGTAGACCTGGGCAAGGTGCTGAAAATTCAGGTGGGTATAGACTTGGGTGGTGCGGATATCAGCGTGGCCGAGCAATTCTTGGACCGCGCGCAGATCGCCGGAGGATTCCAGCAAGTGGCTAGCGAAAGAGTGGCGCAGTAAATGCGGGTAGGTGCGCTGCCATAAGCCCTGGCGCTGCGCCAGTAATTTGACGCGCATTTGCACGGCGCGTGGGCTGATGGCGCTGCCGCTGGCGCGTCCGGGGAAGACGAAATCCAGAGCCGGAGCGGTACCTTGCAGCTCAATCTGCCAGCGCTGCAGTGCCTTTAATGCCAAGGCGCCAATCGGTAGCAACCTAGTTTTTTGGCCTTTGCCCAGCGCGCGCAGTTCGCTGGACTGAAAGTGGATGTCTTGCCAGCGCAGATTGCACAGCTCGCTCAAGCGCAAACCACAGGAATAAAACAGCTCCAACATCGCAGCGTCGCGCACACCTAATTCGGCATCGGTATCAACTTCGACCCATTGTTTGGTCTGATCCACATCCAACGTTGCGGGCAGTTTTTTCTTGCCTTTCGGCGGCTTTAGTCCGCTGGTGGGGTTGTGTGTTAACACCCCTTCGCGCTCGGCGAATCGGTAGAAGCTGCGAATTGCTGCCAACACTTGCGCCAGTGTTTTCGCCTCCAGGCCGCCGCGATGCAGTTTTGCGATACGGCTGCGCAATTCTAATGCGCCTAATAAAAGTAGCGGATCGCTGGCCGAGGTATCGGAACTTGATTTTGCATCTATCGCTGCCAAACGCAGCCAATGCGCTTGGTAGCGTGCCACGGTCAGCTTGCTCAAACGCCGCTCGTGTTGCAAATGCTGCAGCCAGCGCCGCGCCAGCGGCGATAGCGCTAATGTGCTTGCAATTAATTGGGCTGCGGGCAGGGGCTTAACCAAACTCATAGGGATCAATGTCCAAACTAAAATGCACGTTGCCGGGCTTTTTGCCCGCGTGTAGTGCCGCAATCCATGGCGAAATAGCTTGGTGCAGCTCGGCGCGCTGCGCGCTCATCAGCACCAGCTGCGCGCGATAGCGGCCCGCGCGTTTTGCCAGCCCTGCTGGCATCGGACCAAAAATTTGCACGCTGGTGTCTGGGTTCAAGTCATGAAATTGCTGACGTGCGCTTTGCAAATAGCTTTCCAATGCGTCCTTTTTGATCGCATCGGCGCGCAACAGTGCAGCATAGCTAAATGGCGGCAGTTCGGTGGCGCGGCGCTCGGCCATCAGCAATTCGCTGACCGGCGCGTACTGCCCGGTGATCACCGCTTGCAAAAGCGGATGCTCGGGTTCGTGGGTTTGGATCAGCACTTTGCCCGCGCGGCTGGCGCGCCCGGCGCGGCCGGAAACTTGCAATAGCAGCTGCGCTAAGCGCTCACCGGCGCGGAAATCTTGCGCGTGTAAGCCATCGTCCGCGCCCAATACCACCACCAGCGCGATATCAGGTAAATCGTGGCCTTTGGCTAGCATTTGTGTGCCGATCAAAATGCAGGGCGCGCCGCTTTCTAGCTGCTTTAGCTTAGCCTCCATAGCCCCTTTGGTGCTGACGGTATCGCGATCAACGCGCAAGATCGGCCACTCTGGAAACAGCCGCGCCAGCGCTAGCTCTACGCGTTCAGTGCCGATACCCAGCGCGGTCAATTCTGTGCTTCCGCAGGCGCTGCAGTCCATGCGCAAGAGCTGGCGTAAATCACAGTAATGGCAGCGCAATGCGCCTGCCGCGCGGTGCAGCGTCATTGGGCGATCGCAGTTCGGGCAGTGTTCTACATGACCACAGGTGATGCATTCCAACTGCGCGGCAAAACCGCGTCTATTGCGCAGCACCAGCGCTTGCCCGCCACTGATCAAGCACTGACGAATTGCCTGCACGCTGGCGCTGGCCAAACCTTCGTCTAAATTTTGCCCGCGTATATCCAACACAAATTGCTCGGGCAGACGGCTGGCAGCAGCGCGATGGCGTAAGAACAGTGTGCTGATGCGCCGCTCGTGTGCGGCTTTCAAGGTTTCTAATGACGGCGTGGCCGAGCCCAACACAATCGGGATCTTTAAGCTGTGCGCGCGTTTGAGCGCTAAATCGCGGGCGTGATAACGAAAGCCATCAAGCTGCTTGTAGGATCCATCGTGCTCTTCGTCCAACACGATCAAGCCCAAATTAGGTAAGGGCGCAAACACCGCCGAGCGCGTACCCAGCACCAAGCGCGCCGCACCCGCGCGCGCTTGGCTCCAGCCGTAGGCGCGCTCGGTGTCGGAAAGCTGCGAATGCAGCACCACCTGTGGCACCGCCAAACGTTGCGCAAAACGCTTGAGGGTTTGTGGCGTCAGGCCAATTTCTGGTACCAATACCAGCACCGTTTCGCCGCGCGCCAATACCTGTGCTGCGGCCTGTAAATAGACTTCGGTTTTGCCGCTGCCAGTCACGCCATCCAATAAAAACGGCGAAAACTTACCGCCACCGGCTTGAATCGCACCAACCGCTGCGGCCTGTTCGGTATTGAGCTGCGGCCCCGCCAATTTCATCCCAGGTGGAATAAAGCTTTCCGCGATCCAAAGCTCGGCCAAGCCTTTGCGTTTGAGCGCTGCGAACGCGGCGCGCCAACCTGGAAGCGCCAAATTTAACTCGCTGTCGCTGCGTTCGGCTTCCAGCAGCAGCGCCAATAGTGCGCGCTGTGCTGGCCCACGAAGCGCGCCTAATTCGGCGCCTGCGCAGGCGCGCAGCATCGGTACGCCACGGGTTTTACTCCCGCCGCCATCGCGCAACGCGGTTGGCACTGCGGCATTAAGTACTTCGCCGAGACTATGGTGGTAATAGCGGGCGGCAAAATTCAGCGTGTCCCACAGCTCTTGCGGCAACAGCGGCTGCGCATCAACCAGTCGGTAAGCGGTTTTTAAGGTGTCGGCGAAGTCACTGCTGGCGCTGATCCCAACTATAAAGCCTACCATCTGCCTAGGTCCAAACGGCACGCGCACACGCATGCCTATGCTCGGCACACCTTCTGGCGGCGCGTAGTAATCAAATAGCCGGGGCAGCGGCATAGGCAGCGCGACCTGCAGCACCCTTCGCTGCGGTGGGCTGGCATCAGCGTTCACATTGCTCCGATCAAGCTGAACAAAAACGCGCCCGCGCTGACTTTAGCAATGAAATATGGATCGCTCATAGCACCCAAGTGTCGCCTTCAGTTTGCCCTAAGGCAAGCAATTCAATGCCTTAGCGCGCAATGCTCGAATGCCGCTAGCCTTTGCGGCACGGGCAAAAAAATATATCGATTTTGAGTTAGCAAGAAATGCTAATAAAGTTTTGAGAAGTAGAGTGCATGTCGTTGTTTCATATCAATAAAATGAGTTTTCCACAAAAAATGTGGATAACTATGTGGATAAGCTCAACAAGCCTGCCTAAAAGCGCCGCCTAGCGGACCTGTCAAGCCCCAATTTACGCCGCTGACGAAAACTTAATCAAATTTATATCTATTTGATTTATATAGTTTTTATTATTGTTCGGAACCTGCTCTTGACAATGGCGCGAAATATTTATGACACACCGAAAGGCGTCCCACCCAAATGTGCAAAACCCTTTTTTAACAGCCACTTGCAGCCCTTTGGTCAACCAGATTGAAGCATGTGCGTTGTAAGCCTCTATGTTTACCCAAATTCGCCCCCTGAGCTCAATTTCGTTTAGTCTAAGCGCGCCGTTAAGCGTTAGACATGCTGCGCCTGAGGGCTTCGAAAAATTCCTTGGATTAAGCGCTATTTCGTCTGAAACTGTTAATGGTTCGGAAAATTTTGTTGCGGTATTGACGCACGAACGCGCGCTGGATCAATTTTTGCGTGAACACGAGCGCCGCGCGCTGCGCATGGCGGAGTTGGGCACGCGCCAACGCGAAGAGGCGATGGATCTAGTGCAAGATGCGATGCTGGGTTTCGTGAAAAGCTACGCGCTCAATCAAGCCAATGCGGCACCTCGATCCGACTGGGCCAAATTATTTTTCACGGTGTTAGATTCCCGCATGACCGACTGGCACCGGCGGCAATCGGTTCGAAATCGCTTTCGCGTGTTTTTCTCCGGCCGCAGTTCTTCCAATGCGGGCAGCGCCGGAAACGGCATTGATGAGGACTACACCCGCAATATCGCAGACAATCAAACGGCCGAGCCGGAGCGTGTGGCGATGAGCGCTGAATCGGCACCCGCCATAAACAACGCGCTGCACATTTTGCCCGAACGCCAGCGTCAAGCGTTTTTGTTGCGCGTTTGGCAAGGCTTTGATGTCGCGCAAACGGCAGAAATCAT
>JAYTAO010000223.1:0-1648 GCA_043737435.1 Rhodanobacteraceae bacterium
GCAATTCGGCCTTCCAGGGTTTCCGCGGCCGCTTGCGGCTGCTCATGGATTTCTTTGAGCATGTAGTGCTTATATTCGCCGCGCTCCACGGCGTTGGCAGACAGCTCGGTGCGCTTGATCGGGCGGTTTATCTCATTGCCTGCCAAGTCATAAATGTGGAACCCGGTTTGCCGTACGTCGACAATATCGCCGTCATGCAAATAGACGAAATGACGCGTTTGCGCTAACAGCGCATAAACGTCAGACGCCAAATAATGCGCGTCGGTACCGATGCCCAAAACCAGCGGTGAACCCGCGCGCGCGCCGACTACTCGCCCGGGTTCGCGCATGGAAACCACGGCAATCGCATAGGCACCGCGAAAGCGCTTGAGTGCGGTGGTAGTGGCTTTTAATAAATCCGAGCCGTTGACCGCTTGCTCGTGCTCAATCAAATGCGCAATCACTTCGGTGTCGGTTTGCGAGCTAAATTCATAGCCCAGGGCAATCAGCTCAGCGCGCAATTCGGCGTGATTTTCCACGATGCCGTTGTGCACCACGCTGATTTCGCCAGAAACATGCGGGTGCGCATTGAGCGTATTGGGCGCGCCGTGCGTAGCCCAACGCGTGTGCGCAATGCCAAACTTCCCCACCAATGGCGTAGCGGCTTGCAGCGCTTCTAAATCTTTCACTTTGCCTTTTGCTCGCAGCCGCTGCAGGCCGGTGGCGGTAGCCACGCTGATACCGGCACTGTCATAGCCGCGATATTCCAGTGCTTTAAGGCCGTCGATCAAGACGGGAACGATATCGACAGATGCGGTTGCAGCAACAATTCCACACATATTAGCTAGGCACTTTTAAATTGACAGCTGCGAATTTTAGCGGGCTGCGTACGTCGCTGCGGCTAAATCTTTTAGCTTACGCGGCGGTTTGCCCGAGTTTTGTCCGATAAGCCCCCACCAAATAAACTTTTGCCTTAGGTTGTAACCAGTTCGATATGACGTAGTCCGCGAATTAGTCGTTGATACCTCGGCACTGCTGGCCTTGTTATTTGCCGAGCCACAAGCACAAAGTATTGCGCAGATTTTGTCCGCGGCTGATCAGCCAATAATGAGCGCTGTAAACTACACCGAATGCCTCATAGGAGTCTTGGATCGCGCACCCGATTTGGTCGGGGTCTTGTAGCGCGCGGCGATATCGACTTTCAAGAAATTCCACGCGCAGTTGTGCAGTACAACGGGCATTGGTGAAATCCTGATTTGAGTGGTCAGGCCTACATTTAGAAGTGCTAAATGACAATGATGAGCCGGCATTTGCCAGCAGGCAAGTGCAGCATCAAGACTTCGGCAAAGTCACAGTGCGCTTTTTAGCGCCGGATCGCGCCGAGCTGAGCTAACCCGACCCCGGCACTGCGAAAATAAAAATTTTTACTCTGCAACCGCTAGTCCGGCCGGATTTCAACGCGCCGCACCCGGCGTCAATATTGAGCGCCTGCCACAGCGGCAACTGGTTTAACCCGGCGCAATCTGGCCACGGCCTGACCATGGTTGAGTTATTGCCCAGCGGAAAAATGCAGGCAAAGCTAGAAAAATTTAAGCTGCGTAGATATTGGAATTGGCGCGTCGAGGCGGATTTTGTTTACTACTTCGTCGAACGCGAATCAGGATTGGCG
>JAYTAO010000224.1:0-1639 GCA_043737435.1 Rhodanobacteraceae bacterium
GCCGAATTTGATGCCTCGGGTATGGTACTAAGCATCGAAGAAAAACCAACCGCACCAAAATCCAACTACGCGGTGACGGGACTTTATTTTTACGACGAACGCGTCTGCGATTTTGCCGCAGCACTCAAGCCCTCTACGCGCGGCGAGATTGAAATCACCGATCTCAATCGCGTTTATTTGGAGCATGGGGCACTCCGGGTGCAAAAACTCGGGCGCGGTTTCGCGTGGCTGGACACTGGCACGCATGAATCGCTGCTGCAAGCGGGCGCTTTCGTAAGCACCATTGAAGAACGCCAAGGTTTGAAAGTGGCTTGCCCAGAAGAAATCGCATTTCAAAATGGCTGGATAACGCCTAAGGAACTGCGCAGTTTAGCGCAGCCACTTGCAAAGAATAGTTACGGCGCATACCTGCTTGGGTTGATTGATGGTGGAGTCAAATCTTGAAAGTTATCGCGACGTCATTGGTGGATTGCGTGATCGTCGAGCCTAACGTTTTTGGCGACAGCCGCGGGTTTTTTTTTGAAGCGTTCAACAGCAGCCGGCAGCCTGATCCTAGAGCCCCTATTTCGGCACAGCAAATCAATGTTTCACGCTCAGTGCGCGGCGTTTTGCGGGGTTTACATCACCAATGGCCACAGCCACAGGGAAAGCTAGTTTGGGTGTTAGATGGCGAAGTTTTTGACGTGGCAGTCGATCTACGCAAAGGTTCAAAAACCTTTGGTCAATGGGAAGGCGTTTTGCTATCCGCCACTAACCACCGACAACTTTGGGTTCCAGAAGGCTTTGCGCATGGCTTTCAAGTTGTCAGCGACTCTGCAACCTTCTGTTACTTGTGCACACGCCCGTATCAGGCAGACTTCGACCGTGCAATCCATTATGCCGATCCGCAAATAGCGGTGGAATGGCCCGACACGCAAAATGCAATTTTGTCAGACAAAGATAAAATTGCGCCGCAATTTGCAGAGCTACAGGATTTGCTTCCGAATGTTGAAAATATCGGAAATCGTTAAATGAGAATTCTGGTAACCCAAACTTGCGTTAGTGCGATGGATCGCTACTAATGAAAATTCTAGTAATAGGCGGAAATGGCCAGCTTGGGTTTGAACTGCAGCGCGCGCTTTCGATATTTGGTGACGTGAGCATCACAACGCGAAATAGTAAGTGTCCGGCCGGCTATCCTTGTTTGCACTTAGATCTCAATGATGCGGACGCCACCTCGACCCTGCTTGAGCAAATTCGCCCCCACGTGATCGTTAATGCCGCAGCCTACACCGCGGTGGATCTCGCGCAGTCGGAGCCAACTCGTGCACAGGCAATCAATACCAATGCAGTCGCGACATTGGGCCGCAAAGCGCGTGAGCTGAGCGCAATGTTGGTACATTTTTCGACCGATTATGTTTATTCCGGGGAAAATCAAATTCCTTGGACTGAGCGCGATCCAACCGCGCCGCAGTCGGTTTATGGCACCAGTAAACTGCGTGGCGATTTAGCCATTATTGATAGTGAATGCGCCCATTGGATTATTCGTACGCAATGGCTGTACGCTGCGCGCGGCAATAACTTTATGCGCACGATGCTGCGCCTGGGTGCGGCGCAATTAGAAGCGCGCGCAAACGGCAGCGAGCTGACGCCGATCAAT
>JAYTAO010000225.1:0-1637 GCA_043737435.1 Rhodanobacteraceae bacterium
TGCCCAGATAATAAGTGCTGCTGAAACGCGCTCAAAAACTGCGCGGCGCTGGCACTTGCGATCGGCCCTGCTGGTGGGCCACCGGTATTATTGATGAAAATATCTATCGGGCCGCCGCGCGCTAATTCAGCACGAATCGCCGCGTCTAGCGCTGTTAAATCGGCCATGTCTACTGCAATGCTGCGGTGCGTACGCATTGCACTTAGCGCTGGCAAGGCGCAGACACATTCATCCAAACTGCTTTGCGTACGCGACAGCGCAATCACTTCCACATCGGCCCGTGCGATCGCCTGTGCGCAGGCGGCACCAATACCGGCACTGGCACCGCAGACGAGGGCTCGACGTAGGATGCTCATTGTGCAGCTTCCGTATGAGCCATTTTGTTCGACGCTGGCTTTTGCGTAACGCGCGGGAAACGCCACAGCGGCCCTGGCACTTTTTCACCTCCCACGTAAAGCATGTCGCAATTATGGGTAAGCGTAATTGCTTCCGCTTGGAACATTAATGGCAGCGGCAAAACTTGCGGCATTTGCCCCAATAAAGCGGTTGCCCAAGTTTGGCTTTTATCCTTCTGATAGCGATATACCGAGGCATAGGTCAACAAAAGCAGCTCGTTGCCATCGCAGCCCATGACTGCGCCAGTCGGCTGCGAACCATAACGCACGGCATTGCCCGAATCGGCAGAATTTTGATCATTCATTGGCAAACCTTCGAGTGTCGCGATGCGCTCGGCGGTTTGCATGCCACTTGATCGAGGCTGTAGCGGCAGGCGATATAACAACGGCGGTAGGACGCGCTTGATCACGATGTACACATAGCCACGTTTGGCATCCACGGCCAAACTTTCTGCGTCGTGGGCACCATCGGGATAGCGAAAGTGAATCGTCCAATCCGGGGCGGCGACCTTACGGCCAGCCACATCGGCAACGATATAAATTTTATGGTCGTTTTGCTGCGCCGCATTATCGCCAATGTCGGCAATGGCGACGTAGTGCAGGCGCGGCCCTTTCGGCGGCTTTAGGCTAAAACTGGCCAAGTCCTCAAAATCAACATTTTCCACATTTTCTAGGCGCAGTTGCGTTTTGATTTTGCCCTTCACGTCCACCTGCCAAAGTATCGGGTCTTGCCCCCCGTCATTGATTGCCCAAAATCGATTTTTGCGGCGTGCCGGTGCCATGCCGGAAAACTCAACCAACCGCACATCAGTCATTAATCCGGCTAGTTGCGGTGCGGCAAAAGGCATTGTAGGGGCTTGCGCTTTCGGCGGTGCGGCTGCGAATGAGGAGGCATACACAAGCACGCTCAGCAACGCTAGCTGTGGGGATACAAAAACTCCAAACTTAGAAACGTTCACTTCGCGCCCTCACTAACAGCATCGCCCGGAACTACATCAATGGCATCAATAACTAAATTTCCCAACAACGTTGCGCCAACAAAAGCAGAACTAGGATCGCCATCGGTCACGGCCAGAGCGATATGACCCGAATCAAAACGACCTAATGCCGCGTCAAAACTCTGCCAATGATCACCAATAAACGCCTGCATCCAGGCATGTGGCACGAAAATATCGCGTCGCCCCAGATAGGTAGGCGCATAGGCCAAACCGCCTACAACACGCGTTGGAATGCCAACCGCCC
>JAYTAO010000226.1:0-4308 GCA_043737435.1 Rhodanobacteraceae bacterium
CGCTGGTGTCAGCAAAAGACAATAAGGCAATGATCGCCGCACCCGGCAAAAGGCGGGTCAGCTCCGCCAAGGTGATACTCGGAATTTGAAAATTTGGCAACCCTTGTGGTAACGCCCCGACCGCCGGTAGCTGGGACAATTCTGGCCATTTAAAACCCGTGGATAGCACGGTTGCTACCACCACGACAAATAAGATCCCTGGCCATCTCGGCCGGTAGCGCTTGAGCAACAAAATAATGACCAAGCTCGCAACGCCAATCAGTAAAGCCAAAGCGTGTGCCTGGCCGTTCCCTACCGCCTGGGCTATTTGCTGCATTTTTATCAGAAGATGGCCGCTTGGCACTGAAAATCCAAGCAGTTTCGGCAGTTGGCCAATGATGACGGTGCAGGCGATTGCGTTTAAAAAACCAATGCGAATGGGCTTAGACAGCAAATCTGCGATTAAGCCTAAACCGAACAGCCCGATCACTAAGCAAAAAGCGCCAGAGAGCAGCGCCAGTGCGCCTGCCAGCGCCACCGCATGTTCTACGTTGGGCCCTGCGAGCGGCAAGATGAGCGCGCCGATAACTGCCGCTAAAGTCGAATCTGGCCCCAAAACCATAATTCGACTAGGCCCGAACAGCGCGTAAACCAGCAAGGGCACAATCGTGGCGTAAAGGCCGAAAATCGCCGGCAGCCCGGAGGCTTGCGCGTAGCCCATCCCCACCGGCACCAAGATCGCTGCTAACGCCAAGCCCGCGAAAAAATCGTGCTTGAAACTAGCGCGCTGATAGCTGCGCAAAGTGGCAAGGCCAGGCAGCCACTGCTGCCAAGTACTTAACCCAGCGCGAGCGAGTATTGCCACCTAGGACTTCATGCTTTCAGGCCGAAACCGCCAAGCTTTCACGCCGGTACATCCTTGAGGCCGTAAACAGCAGCACCAAGGCCAACATGCTTGCACTGCCGGTGGCGATCAGCGCGGGAATAGTCTCAATCGGCTCGCCGCGCACCACCCGTTCGATGATAAAGTTATGACCAAAAAACGGCACCGCGTAAAACCAAAGCAGCGGTTTAATGGGATTGAGCATCAGCATCATGCTGGGTAGCGCCGGAATCAACATCAGTAACGAGACTTGCGATTGCGCTTCTCTAAAACTTTTGGAAAATGCCGCTAGCGCAGTTTGCGCGGCGGAAGCGACCAGCGCCAAGGGCACCAGAAGCAGAAATAAGAACAAACAGCCTTGCGCATTCAGCGCCAGCTTCATGCCGAATTGCTCAAGCGGCACCAGTTTAAAGCCGATCAAATACAACAGCAGCGTTAATGCTAAGGAGGTGAGCGCAAAAGCGCCACTAGCTGCGACCTTACCGAACATGATCTCGCCACGCGCTAAGGGATTAATGAGTAAAGGCTCCAGCGATTGGCGCTCGCGCTCGCCTGCGGTTGCGTCAATCGCCATCGACATTCCGCCCATAAAAAGCGTCAAAAACAAAAGATAGGGCAACATACTCAGCACTTGGCTGGAGCGGCTTTCCGGAGTAGACAAATCGGTTTGACGTAACTCAATTGGCCGTATCGTTTCCGGATTGACCCCGCGCGCGAGCAAACGCAAACTACCAATTTGGCGGCTGTAGCTTTCAATCAGCCCCTGCGTGCGCCCAATGGCACGCACCGCAGTTGCACGCGAGGGATCAAATAACAGCTCGACTTCGGCGCTGCTACCGGCTTGCCATTGCTTGGGAAATTCGGGGCTGATGCGCAACACCGTATCAAAATCGCGGGTTTTGACGGCCAGCTCAGGATTTTCCGGGGGCGGCAAAACTTTGACGCCGTGTTGCTCTAGAAACGCAACGAAGTTAGGCGCGAATTGCGCCCCCACCACGGGAAGCTCTAAAGGTTTTTCCGAGCGATCCTTTTCTAGATTCAACACCACGCCAATCAACACCGCAAACAACACCGGCCCCAGCATCGGGCTGACCACAAAAGTGGTCATCATAGTGCGGCGATCACGCAAATTTTCTTTTACTTCTTTCAAAAATACTGTCAGCCAACGCATTTTCACGCCATCAATCCTTCGTCACTGCCAATAATTTTCACGAACGCGTCTTCCAGATTATGGCTGCCACCCAGCTCACGCAGTGCCTCGGCCGTGCCAGCCGCCACCACCCTGCCCTTGGCAATCACCACAATCGTGTCGCACAAGGCCGCCACTTCTTGCATGATGTGGCTGGAAAACAGCACACAGCGGCCCTCTGCCCTTAAGCCCAGCATAACTTTACGCAAGCTGCGCGTACTCATCACATCCAAACCGTTGGTGGGTTCGTCCAAAATCACATTGGTCGGATTGTGAACCAAGCTACGAGCGAGAGCGGTTTTAACGCGTTGACCATTGCTAAAGCCTTCGGTGCGGCGATCAAGAATTTCGGCTAAATCCAGGCGCTGGCTCAAACTTGCGATTCGCTCAGCCACTACCGCTGCTGGAATACTTTGCAGGTGTGCGAAATACTCGATATTTTCGCGTGCAGTCAGGCGCTTGTATAACCCACGCGCATCTGGCAAAACGCCTAGACGCGTACGCACTTCGGTGGCCTGGCGCACAGCATCAAAACCATCTACCAACACTCGACCTTGATCGGGTGCCATCAGGGTGTAAAGCATCCGCATCGTGGTGGTTTTACCGGCACCATTTGGCCCTAATAAGCCAGTGATTTGGCCATCAGGCGCTGTGAAACTGACTCCCGCGACCGCCTGCACACGATTTTTTTTATCGCCAAATGATTTATGTAGGTTTTCAACGACGATCACGGTGCAGGCCCAGTAAATTCAAGAAAGAAAGGTGCGGGCAAAATCTTTTTCACGCACGCGGTGTCAAGACTCTTCGGTGTCAAAGCGGTCATGAACTCGCCCGCCAGTTTCGCGATACAGCCACGCCCCAAATTGATATGGCCTTGCGCGGGCGCAATTATGTGGGCGGCATTAGTCAGCCCTTTTAGCACCAAATCGCCATAGCGCGCGGGCGTTACCGGGTCGAACTCGCCCGAAATTAACAGCGTAGGAACAGCGCCGGTCAGCGGTTCGAAGAAATCTTTCGGGCGGGCGCCTTTAGGCCATTCCTGACACTGTACCTGCAGCATTTCCTGCATTTCATTGCCCAAAAGACGATTTTGATTACTCGGATCAAATTTCAAAAATTCATTGTCTTCACTGCACATAACCGAGAGCTGCATGCCGTGGCTCATCGCATCGCTTAAATTTTTGCCAGCCATTTCGCTTTGCGCCAACATCGCCTGCGGCCGGCCCTTTTTTGCCTCGTCCATCAATAACGGTACCAGCGCCGAGGTTTCACTAGCGTAGGCATAAAAACGCGCCATGCCCTGCAGCGCGCCAATTCCCAGCGGCAATTTATTGGGCTTGCCGGTCAGTGGATCATTGATTTCAATCTCGCGCGGATTGGCAGTCAAATCAGCGACTAACTCTGCCAACGTTTTCGCCGGGTCACCAAAACGGGCAAAGCAAACTTTATCAGCAGCGCAGCGCGCAAATTGCTTGGCCAAGGCCTCATCCAGCGCCTGCGCATGCTCAGAACCAAGAATCAACTGATTCGGCGCAATGCCATCTAAAATCAGGCTGCGCGTGCTTTTCGGAAAGTGCATCGCGAACTGCTGCGCAACCCGGGTGCCGTAAGAAAAGCCCACTAAATTCAATTGCGGCGCGCCAATCGCAACGCGCAAGGACTCCAGATCTTTGGTAGCTTCAGTGGTCGTAAAAAAGCGGGGGTCAACATCTTGTTTACTTAAGCACTCGCGCACCAGCGCACGCAGGGTGGGCTCATCAGGCGCAACTAACGATGCGTCCTCGGGCATCGTGCATTTGAGCGCATGACTCAAGCCGGTGCCGCGCTGATCAATCAGCAGCACGTGCCGTGTTTTCAAGATCTCGTGAAAGCCCGCCGCAATTTGGGCAAAACTTTCACTCGCCGATTGCCCGGGCCCACCGGCCAGATACACCGCCGGATCCGGCTGTGGCTTACGCGCGCTAGAGGCGATCAAAGCAATATGGATTTTGAGTTCACGCCCGTTCGGTTCAGCGTAATTTTGCGGCACGGTCAGATAGCTACATTCGGCCTTGGTTAAATTTAAGCCTTTACCAATTTCGCAGCTTTTAAACGATAGCTGGCCCAGTTCTAATGCGTGCGCGGCGGAAATGCCAAAGCCAGCGAGCACGCCGAGTAATATTTTTGATTTCATGGTGTTGAGTCTCATGGATTAAGAGTGCTCAGTCCAGAGGGGCGGATGCAATAGGTCAGAAGTGTTGCGTGTTTGGGCAAGGCG
>JAYTAO010000227.1:0-1635 GCA_043737435.1 Rhodanobacteraceae bacterium
CGCCCGCACCTTGAACTTTCACGCCCAGCTTGGCGTAAGACAGGTTTTTATTCGATGCAGGATTTATGCTGCTACTGATCGCAGACCACGGCGGCGCCATTGCGCGTTAGAAATGCACGAAACGAGCAGCAGTTAAGCCTGCGCGTAACGCCCCGCCCAACTTCGTTCGTCGCAACGCTTGCACATAGAACTCGCCTACCCGGCAAGCTGCAAATGCCAACATCTCAAAGTGAGCGAAATCGATGCGCACCATTGCCAGCACCCCGTCCCATTTGTCGGCGCCACAGACTCAGGCTTTTTTTTTGCACGCATCGCGCAGCCCGCGCTGAAAGTAAGTGCGGCGCTATGGTTTTTGGTGGCGGTATCAGGTCCGTTCATTTTTGTGAGGTGTGAAAAACAAACCCCCGCACTTTCGCCGAGTGAAGTGGCGAAACTTTTCGTCATGCAAAAAGGAAAGGTGACTTGCGCAATTTGATTTATTTTGCTCGTGCAATAACAGGCGCTTGTCTCAATACCTTGCCTGCATAAACTCGATCCGAAACAAAGCAAATCAGCCAGCATAGCCAAGCGGAATACAGCACGTGGCTAACGAAATGTGCGCCCCTTAACACCTGACCTGCGCCTAAAATGGCGCCGAGTGCGAGCACAGCGATCAGCGCCCAATTCGCTATTTTTACTGATTGTGGGCGAATCGCGTAGCTCAGGCCCAATAGTGCAAATGCGCCGGAAACATGCCCCGAAGGGAAGCACCTTCCTGGGCCACCGTCAGCAAGTACAAAGTTCCAATGGGAAAGCTGGGTCCCCGTGCCGCCAAACACCGCAAGATCCCACGGGCAGCTGGATTTACTGAGATATTTCAACAGCGAAATCGCTGCAATACACAGCAGCATAGTCATAAACCACCAGCGCTGACTACCACGAGCTATACGTACTGCCGTTGTCAAGGGCCGAAAATAGTTATACGCCAACCACGTAAATACGACGCCGTAAAAAAACTTGCCGCCCCGGTGTAGCAACTCTTCGGTAAACCAAGCGTGGCGCATGGAAAAGCCCGGAGCCAGCGAATGGTTAAACACCGCGATCTTGCTGCTAATCCAAAAATCTAAGCCGCTCGCATCCCAGATCAGCAACGCCATCAATGCTCCGGCAATCAGCAGCGCTTGTTTGCGCCAGCGTACATTTTGTTGCTCGCCAAACTTGGTGTCAAAAACTATTGGCACTGTGGCTGCACAATGCGCGTCTGGAGAGCTCAAACCATGGGTTACGAGGTCAGTCACGGGTGTGCTCATTAAAAAGAAGTTCGGGTTTCGACGATGAATTGCAGGCCGCGATCCGCCTGTTTGCCATCCATCGGGTAAGCCAAATCAATATGCAATGAATTGGCGCGCGCGGCGCGCAAACTGCCTAAACGTAGGCCGATGCCAAAATCTTTTAAGGTTCCTAAATTTTCGGCGGGCACGGCCGATCGCCCCCACACCTTGGCAACATCGATAAATGCCGCGGCACCAACTTGAAACAGCTTAAACGGCTTCCAGTCGGTATATACGCGCTGCTCCAAAGTCAGCTGAGCGCGTTTGTCGCCGTACTGGTAATCAAAGGGGTAAGCGCGCAAGCCGTTTTCGCCGCCCAATACGA
>JAYTAO010000228.1:0-4306 GCA_043737435.1 Rhodanobacteraceae bacterium
ACCGCCCACACTTGGGTAAGCTGATTGCGCCAGCCGGTGCTGGGATCGAAAAAGAACGGCTGCAGCGGCGTTGCAACCGCAGAAACAGGGCGAATCAACATAAAAAATACGACGGCGAAGGACGCAATGTTTAGACAAAAACGTAAGCCTTCGCCCAGGGCCGCACCGTTTGTTTGCGAATCAAGCGCGAGGCTGACTAGCAAACACAAGCCGATCAACCAAAGGCTGTGCGCTAATTTCAGACCCACGCCAGGAAAGCTGCGGCTGTGCACGCTAGTCTCACCGAGCTGTTGCGTTGAACTATTCGGCTGTGCCACCGGTTTTGCCAGCAGCGCCATGCTAATGACTGAACTTATTAGATAGCTTACCAAAGCCAAGCCACGATACTGCTCCAGGATAGGCCCAAACATAGTCGCAAATAGCGCCACCGGCCCAAGCACGGCTAAAGGCAGCAACGCGCCCGCGCGCAAGCTGTCGAACTTAAGCATGCCGCGGGCGACAGCCGACAACAGCATGGTGAATGCCATAAACGCAATCAACGCAGCGGGCTTAAAGCCGGAATGCACATGCAGGCTGATTTCGTTGATGCCAGCAAAGCTCCACCACAGAAGGCCAAAGATCGCACCCAGCCACGCCAACGGTGCCATCTGCGCCCCGACCCCGGTCTCGTCTTTGGGTGTGCGATCCAGCAGCCAGCCGCAGACAAAACTTGAAATTGCTAAAATCAACGCGCCCAAATACTTGGCGTTCCACAACGCTGGCAGTTCGGTCATCGCTTGATAGCCGTTGGCGTAGGAAACCCAGGCAAATACCTGTAAAAACAGCCCCAACAGCACCGGTGCCGTGCGCTTTTGATTTAAGCCTAACCAAAGCACCGCGGCACCCTCCATCGCCCACAATGCGCTGGTGATTTGTGCGCTGAAATACAGCGGTATCGCGAGCGTGAAAAAAGACACCGCCAACACGGTAAAGCACTTTCGCAACAAACTAGCTTGTTCGTGCGTGCGTAGCCAGTAGCTTAAGCCGCCATAAATCACGGCAGCGCCGAAACTAGAAAGTGCTAACTTTTTATCCTGACCCGCAAGTAGCCCCGCCTGTGCGCCCAGGCTTACCAGCGGCACGCCAAATACCAGTACGCCATCCAGCACCGGCGCACCCGCGCCATGGCGTAACGTGTAAAGCACAGTGATCGCCAAATAGATTGCGAAAAATGCCAGCAGAAACGGCTCTACTGTGCCAAAAAACTCTGGGCGGTAGTAGTTGGCACCCCAGCCGATACCGATGCCAAAAGTACAGAGCGCGCCTAAGAAATTAAGGCTGCGCCAGCCCTTTTTTAATGCAATTGCCAAAATTCCTAGATTTAAAATTAGGTAGTAACCAAACAAATGCACATGCGATCCGCCGCCGGTGGAGGCCAACACCGGTGCGGCAAAACCGCCGATCGTTGCGAATAGGGCCAGCCATAAGGCGTCTTGCAGCACCGCCAGTGCGACCCCGACAGCGACGATCACTAACATTAGGCCAAATGCGGTTAAGCCATTGAGTAGGTGATACAGCTGCAACGCGGCATAGACCGTTAACAGCAATGCACCCAAAGCCGCACCCTGCACACTTAAGGAAAAACTACGCTTCTCAAGGCGCTTGCCATAGCCAAAGACTAACGCCGCAATGGCAGCCAAGGCGATTGCGATCAAACGTAAGCCGATAGGAATATCAAAATAACCGCGCGCGGCTAAATAACGGTAGCCGGACGCCAATCCAACCAGCAGCAACAGCATTCCCAACTTGATCGGCCAATTTTCAAAACTGAGCAGCTTGTTCGCCCATTCCGGCAGTTCCGGGGCGGGCGGCATTGCCGTGGGCGCATAGCTGGTTTTGGGCTTAGCCTCTTGCCCAGAGGCATCGGTATAGGCGGTGGCTTGACTTGCTTGCGGCACACCCCAACCGGGTTCGGGCTGGAGTATCGGTGTGGACAGAGGCGGCGCTTCGGGTGCAGCCATGGTTGGCTCACTGGCACGGTACTGCGCGCGCGCAGAGGCGGCTGCGCCCGCCAAATTTGGCGTTTGCCATGCTGACGGCGGTAATTCTTGGGGCGACAATTCCACCGCTTCCGGCGCTGCAGAATTTGGCGGTGTATAGGCCTGCGCGGGCAAACTCACTGGCACCGGCATTACTTCGGGCCGTGCCGGGGGCGGTACCGCATTGGGTGCGGTGTAGGACTTTCGCGGCGGCACCGCAGGCACGATATAAGGGCGTTCTGAAGAAGCTTCAGCGTCTGCTTGTGAATAGCGCTTGATACCGGGATAGCGATTCTGTTCGATCTGCGTCAAACGCTGCATCAAAGCACCCACGCGTGCCATTAGCGCGGCTAACAGGCCGCCGATGATCATATAGCTGAGTGCCCGCGCATCGCTGGCATAAAGCAACAGGGCTAGAAATGCGCCGAGAAAAAAGTATCCGACCATCATGTTGATACCGCCTTGCTGGGTTTATGGGAAAAAATAAAATCAAGCGCAATCAAGCCGTATTTTCTGGTCAAGCTCAAGCCCCTAAGACTGAGTATCAGTGATTGATACCTTCAATGTTGGCACTCAAAGCTTTGCTTGCCGTTGCTGATTGCCTTTTTGCGATTCAAATCGAAGCTTTTTGGACCGCTGATTCGGCGTACTCTGGGCTTCGCGCGGGTAACAGTACTTCCATGCGTACGCCGCCTAAGTCTGAAGCACGGGCGTTCAGTGTGCCGCCGTGCGCAATCACAATCATTTTGGCGATGGCCAAACCCAAACCTGCGCCGCCATGGGCGCGGCTGCGCGAAGCATCGGCGCGATACAGCGGCTCAGTTAAACGCGCCAACTGCTCAGCGGCCACACCCGGCGCACTGTCGTCGATGCTCAGGCACCAAAATTCATCCAGCCGAGTCAGTGCAATCACAATTTGACCGTCACGGTCGGTGTAGCGCACGCAATTACTTAAAATATTCGCAAAAACTTGCGCCAGCCGGCGGGCGTCGGCGCGTACCCAACTGGGTGCCGCGGCCTCCTCGCTACCCATCGGCGCGGCCAAAGCGCGCAAATGCAAACCCGCGTGCGCAATCGAGCTGTGCAATGTGTAAACGGTGGTATTGACTAAATCGCGTAAATCAATCAGCTCAAAGCGGTAGTCCAACGCGCCAATATCGGACAAACTCAGCTGATACAAATCTTCAATCAACATCGTCAAGCGTTCGATTTCGCTGGACAGCGAAGCCAACGCAGCCGCATCGGCTTTACGTACACCATCCTCCAACGCTTGTATTTCAGCGCGCAGCACCGTCACTGGGGTGCGCAGCTCATGCGAAATATCCGCGGTCCAACGCCGCCTAGCATCGCGCGCTTGCTCTAAAGCCTGTGCGGTGCGATCAAAGGTTTTCGCCAGCTCACCGATTTCATCTGCACGCAAAATGCTGGATCTGGCAGAAAAATCACCGTCGGCGATGCGCTGCGCGGTTTGACTGAGCGCACGCAACGGCGCGGTTAAAAGCCGCGCTAGGAATATCGAGGCCAACAGCGTGATCGCTAAAATGATCACACCCAGCAGAATGCTGGCGCGTAGCTGCTCATGTACGAATTGGCGATCCCATTCGCTGCTTAGTGCGGGCAATTTAATTAGTCGCAGCTCACCAATTTTTTGCGCCGCTAGCATCAGTGGAAAAATATGCGCGGATTGCCCGGCATTCGGATTCCCGCTTATCAGCGTGCCGCGCGCATCAAACAAGCCAAAACGCTGCACGTAATCCAGCGCGTCCGCCGCTGGACCCGGCCGCGGTGGTGGCAAATCCGCTCGCGGCGGCGGCATGTCCTCACGCGGCGGCGGCGGTTCCGGGCGCCCACCCCATGGCGGCGGCCGAGTATCGCGCGGGGGTGGCGGACGGCCGCCATACGGTGGCAGGCCCCGCTCAGGCGGCCGCTGCCAATTTATTTGCGCATAACTTTGATCCGACCGCCCGGCTTGTATTAAGCGCCCGAACCGCTGCGGCCGCTCGCTTAGCCGGGCAAAACCTCCCTGCGCTTGATAATCATCCAACACCAGTGCCGCAACATTGCGCGCTTTATCCACCTCAATGCGATCCAAATAACCCAACAAGCCGCGCTCCAGCCGAGATTGCTGCAGCGCGATGAGTGCCGTGGTTGCAAGCAACACCAGCACCGCCGACACTAAAAATATCCGCTGCCACAAACGCATCAATCAATCCGAGCTCAAACGATATGGCAAACAATAGCCGCAACCAGCGCCGAGCAGGACGGCGAAAAACAAAATCCACGGAATC
>JAYTAO010000229.1:0-4302 GCA_043737435.1 Rhodanobacteraceae bacterium
CCGGCGGTTGCCGCGATAAACCACGTCCCGGTGCCTTCATCCAATTATTTGGCGGCAATGGTGAAAGCTTGATCGCATCGACTGCTTCGCCCGCGAGCCGCGGCTTTTCCTTCCTGGGGTATTTCAGCACCAACGGCCAAGCAATAATTTCCCAGGCGCTAATTTCGCCGGGTGATACTCCCGCTGGGCCAAATGACAATAATGGCAGCTCTGATATTGTGTTTGCCGATGACTTGTTTTATGGCGAACCAGGGATCAATCCAACGATCTATCGGGATGGCTTTGAATGAGTGCTCCGGCAGCACATTCGCGGCTCGGCAAAAGCTATGGTCCCCGCCGTTGTGCAAGCGCACGTTTTTGCACAATCAAAGCGCGTTTTCTGCGAGACCGTTCAAAAGCCATTTAATTGCCGATGCGCTAGGGAAGCAGGAGTTTTTCGGCTAATGCAAAGTACAGCGGTATTCCCAACGTCACATTAAATGGGAAGGTTATGGCAAGGCTCATCGGCAGGTAAATCGCCGCCTGGGCCTGCGGCAGTGCCAGGCGCATAGCGGCAGGAACGGCGATGTAGGAAGCGCTTGCGCACAGCACGGTAAATAAAGTGCCGGTTCCGATATTAAGCCCAATCACCCAACTCGCGCTTAGGCCAATCACCGCGCCAATCAGCGGCATGTAAATGCCAAACAGAGCAAGCGACCAAGTAAAGCTGCGCAGGTGATGTAAATTTCTTGCCACCAACAGACCCATGTCCAGCAAGAACAAACACAATAGCCCTTGAAAAGGGGTGTCCAAGAATCCAGCCACCTTGTTCATACCCGGTTGCCCGGTGATCCAACCGATTAAAAAAGCGCCTGAGAGTAAAAGGATCGCGCCATTCGTCAATATCTCTCGACTCAGCCGGCGGTTTTCCTTGGACTGCGGCTTTGCTTCGCCCAGATTTGGCGCGCTTAGCGTAGTCGCACTGACGGTTTCAGCTGCGCCTTGATGCGCAATATAGAGTCCCGAAAGAATAGCCGGCGCTTCCATCAACGCCAGAATGGCAACAATATATCCCGCGTAGACAATTTCATTCGCGCCCAGGAATGCCGCCGCCGTGGCAAAGGTGACCATGCTAATCGAGCCGTAATGCGCCGCAACTGCAGCGGCTGTGACGCGATCAAGTTTGGAGCTGAGTCTGAGCAATCCGTAGGCCAAAAATGGCTGTAAAAACCCGATCACTAGGCCGGCTGCAATCGCGCCGAGCACCTGGGCGGTAAACTCGTGGGTGTTGGCAATGGCCACGCCGCCTTTGAAACCAATCGCCATCATCAAATACAGCGACAAGTAGCGGCTAATGCTTTCCGGCACTTCCAGATCAGACTTTACAAAGCCTGCGCCGATCCCTAGGGCAAAAAACAGAATGGCGGGCGAGAGTATGTTTTGCGATATCAGCTGCAAGAATTCCATGAAGCTTCCTTGGGTCCATTGGCGCGAGTGTAGGGCGGCCATCTATGCTTAGAATTGATAGTTCTGATGTAGAGTATGAGTAATATTAATAGGAATACCGATGCCATTTTCTGTTGACAGTCTGTTGCTTAAGAGCTTCATTGCCATCGCGGAAACCGGCACTTTCAGCCACGCGGCGGACGTCGTTGGGCGAACTCAATCTGCGCTCAGCTTGCGGATCAAGAAACTTGAAGAAAGTTTGAGCTGTCGGCTTTTTGACCGATCCGGGCGAAAAGTCGCGCTTACAGCTCAGGGGGAATTGTTCCTAGGCTATGCCAAGCAGATTATCCAGCTGCAATGGGAGGCCTTTAGCCGCCTCAGAGAGCCTGAAGTAGAAGGCGAAATTCGCCTTGGCACACCGGAAGATTTCGCCACGCATTATTTGCCAGAGGTATTGTCTAGCTTTCGATTGCATCACCCGAGGGTGCAGCTCAGCGTATCTTGCGATCTAACTTTGAACTTGATTGATGGCTTCCAGCGCGGCGAGTTTGATTTGGTGCTGATTAAGCGCGACCCAAATTCGGCTCCCGGCGGCACAAACGTGTGGCGCGAGCCGTTGGTGTGGGCAGCATCCGATACGCATAAGCCAGAACTACCGCTATCGTTGGTAATGGCACCACAGCCGTGTATCTACCGCGCTCGCGCGATTGCTGCGCTGGATATTGCTAAGTTGCCATGGCGCATCAGTTACACCAGCCCCAGTCTTGCCGGTACTTTAGCCGCAGTGAAGGCAGGGCTTGGAATTGCCGTGCTGCCGTCAAATATGCTTCCCGTGGGCATTCATATGATCCGCCAGGAAATGAAATTGCCTGAGCTGGCCGATGCCGAAATTGCGTTGCTAAAACGTGAGCATTTGTCCAAGGCGTCCGAGCTACTTAGCGATCATATTGTTCGAAGTTTGGAGCGATGAGGCTAACTTAGTTTGAATAGCTAAGCGGTTTGAATAGCTAAGCGGTTTGAATAACTAAGCCGTTTGAATAACTAAGCGGTTTGAATAACTAAGCGGTGTAGATGGCACCAAAAAACGCCTAAACTGAGCTTAGAAGCTAATAAACATACCGCCATTAACCGGGATGTTGGCACCGGTGATAAATCCTGCCTCTTCAGCGACCAAAAATTCCACCGTGCGCGCAATTTCTGAGGGTTCACCGATGCGGCCGACCGGAATCGTGGCGATAATTTGCTCGCGTACGGCTTCGGGAATGGCCATCACCATCGCGGTGCGGCAATAACCTGGAGAAACGCTGTTGACTGTGACGCCTTTGCGCGCCACTTCTTTCGCCAGCGCCATGGTAAAGCCGTGTATACCTGCTTTACTCGCGGAATAATTGGTTTGCCCAAACTGGCCGGTTGAGCCGTTGACCGAGCTAATATTGACGATCCGGCCAAAGCCGCGTTCACACATGCCATCAATAAACTGGCGCGTGACGTTAAACGCACCGTCCAAGTTTACCTTGAGCACGTCCATCCAAGCTTGCGCTGGCATTTTGCGAAAGGTCATATCTTTAGTAATGCCAGCGGCATTGACGACAATATCGACGGCGCCGTGCGCGGCGTGCACGCGTGCTGCAAATTCAGCACAAGCGTCAAAGTCGGCAACATTGATCGCTTCGAAACTAATTTGACCGCCAAATTCCGCGACTTCATTGTTAAATTGTTCGACGCGCTCGGCACGCGCGGCCAAATCGGCGGCGATGACCTTCACGCCGCGCGCGGCAAGGACTTTGCAAATCGCGGTTCCTAAGCCACCAATTCCACCGGTAACGACTGCTGTGCGCATGAAATGCTCCGAACTAAGCTTGAAAGCCCAGAACCTTACACAAAATTGTGCGGTGCGTCATAGCTGAAAGGCATTAAAAATGGCTTTTTTCGTAAATTATTGCGGCAGCGCGGCAAACTTTCCTCGCTGTCAGCATAACGGCAGCAGATTACGGCCTAGATTAATGATTTAGAATTACAAAATGCCGAGTTTCAAGCGCGCCCCTTAGGAACCCACAAGCAGCGCAACATGCCGATGCACGCTGGCTAGCGCTCGGTCAAAAGTCGCCAGTTTGGCACCGTACTTGCGCGCCAATGTGGTCAAATAAGCATCGGCCGCAGCTTTTTTCTAGGTGTTCCCGGCTGCCATCCGCGATGAGTACATTAACGTCGACCAGAATCATGGCGCATCTTACAGCGCTGCCACTTCTTCAGAACTAATCGGGCGGCCCAGCGCTATTGTTAAAAACCCAGTGACCGGGCTGCGCTGCAAAGAATTTTCGGTGCTATTCACTGGCTTGATGCCCAGCGCGACGTCGGTTAGCTCCGCCACCAGTTGCCCCAAGCTGATCGCGCGTTTGGTGGCAATTGCGCGCAGCTGCTGGTGCTTAGCGATAGGCAAATCGATTGTTGTATGCATGGCTACCTCGTCAAGTCATCGAATGCATCACGATGCCGACCTAACTTGCCGTCAAGTGCGCTGAACGGCATCAGGTGGCGCAGCGCTCTGCAACAGGTCAGAAATTTATTTTCTGGCGGCCTAAAAGTGTGTGGGCACCCATTAATTAGGGTGAATATCATCGTTTTGATTGGCGCGTGTCGTTTGCAACGCGCAATTGCGTATCAGATGAAGACAGACAAGTGTCGCCCCTTCACTATGCAAATGGAAATACGTATGCGAACCTCAATCACCACCCTTAGCGCCGCACTCGGCTTCTTGACTTTACCTATAAGCCCCGCCCACGCAGCGGCAACCGACTTAGATCCTAGCTTTAATGGCAGCGGCTATAACGCCAGCTATTTAGATCTTGGCAGCAGTAAAGCCGATATTTTGGCCGA
>JAYTAO010000230.1:0-4302 GCA_043737435.1 Rhodanobacteraceae bacterium
ATTAACTAGCGACGCCAAATGTCGTGAAAAATAGGCCAATTTTCTTGACCACTCGGGTGGTTTGCAAATGTCGTTGCGTACTTCTTGATTTAACTTAAGGTTGTTCCATGCGATTTGTCTTAGCGCTCAGCGTGTGTTTGTTTTCCACCGGATTGGCTGCGTCCGAGCCCAGCACATCAAACGAAGCGGCATCAAAGCCAGGTCAAGTGACGTTGACTGACTTTTCCAAGCCAGCTGAGGTCAAAGCGATCGCGCTTTCCCCTGACGGAAAAACAATCGCGGTGATTAGCCCCAAAGGTGATTACGGCACGGTACTGGTATTTATCGACACAGCAACTTTAAAGGCGACGGCAGGCTTTACTGATACTGGGGAACGGGTGCCGGGGCAGGTTGAGTGGGCCAACAATGATCGAGTAATTCTAAGTGTCGAGCGCAAATACGGAGGCTACGCGGAGCCGCAGCTGACGGGCGAGTTGGTCGGCGTCAATCGCGACGGCACACGCGTAAAACCCTTGTTCGGTGGCGATGGTGAAAAGCAGTTGGGCAGCCACATAAAAAACCGCGCATCCGATCAGGGCTACGCGTTTCTTGCCGACCCATTGATCAATGACGCGAAGTTCGCATTGATCACGGTAAACGCATTTTCGACCGACGGCTCGTTCACCGAACTGCATCGTATGAACGAAGATACCGGCGCACACACGCGCTTGGTGCGTGCGCCGATGCGCAGCGCTAGTTTTTTACTTGACCATGCTGCGGCACCGCGCTTTGCCTATGCGGTTGGAGTTGACGCGTTGCAAAAGGTATATCGCAGGGACGGCGATGAGTGGCAAATCGTGGCGGATGAATCGAAAGATGGCGGTCGGCTTTCGCCGTTGAGTTATGCGCGCGACGATAAAAGCTTTTATGCTTTTTGGGAACCCAGCAAAGGGCCGGGGATGCTTGTACGCGTGGACGCAAAAACGCTGGCGCGCACAATCTTAAATGCGCCAAAAAACACCACACCTTCGGGGTTATTTTTGACTGCAGACCGCAAGGACGCTTATGCAGTGCTGACCCACGAGGGCACGACCAAAGTCGAAATATTTGATGAGAGCGTACCGGAGGCCAAAGCCCTGGTTGCGTTCTCTAAAAGTTTTCCTGGAAGCTTAGTGGAGCCAGCGGGTTACAGCACCGACGGTCAAACAGCGCTTTTTAAAGTAAGCGCCAGCAACAATAGCGGCGAGTACTACTTATTTGATCTAAAAAAACGCACCGCCAAATTTATGTTTCCACTGCACAGTTGGATGGATCCCGCTCAAATCGCGAAAACCACGCCGTTTGAACTCAAAGCACGCGATGGCTTATTGCTACACGGCTATTTGACACTGCCAAATGTCGAGCTGCAGAAGAACTTGCCGCTCGTAGTGATACCGCATGGTGGCCCGCACGGTCCCTATGACGATGACCGCTATAATGATTGGGCGCAAGTACTGGCAAGTCGGGGCTACGCGGTTCTGAAAGTAAATTTTCGCGGCTCAGGCGGTTATGGCACAGAGTTTGAGCTTGCCGGGTATCGCCAGTGGGGCCGAGCGATGCAAGACGATGTTAGCGACGCGACAAAATGGGCTGTGAAACAAGGCTTTGCCGACGCTAACCGCATCGCGATTGCAGGTGCTAGCTATGGTGGTTATGCCGCCCTCATGGGCGCTGTGCGGGAGCCTGATTTGTATCGTGCCATTATCAGTTATGCCGGTGTAAGTGATTTAGAGCTGATGTACACCCGCGGCGATATTGAAGATTCGCTTTATGGTGAAAACTTTTTAAAGCGTGTGTTGAGCGAGGACCGAGCCGAGCTGAAAAATCGTTCGCCCGTCAATCTAGCGGCACAATTCCACGCACCCGTTTTGATAATTCATGGCGGACGAGACCAACGCGTACCAGTCATCCATGGTCGCAGCATGCGCGACGCGTTGAAAGCGGCAAACAAAATCGTCGAATATTTCGAGATCACTGACGAAATGCACGGCTTTTTCAAGCAAAACAACAAACAGGAGGCCTACATCCGCATGCTGGCGTTTTTAGATAAGTACTTAACGGTGCCGGCTTCGGCTAAGCCTTAACGACAGCGGCTATGTCGACGCTAGTTGCTTGCAAACGCCCCAACAGCTCATGCCCACAGAGCGTTGCAGGGGTTTGATAGCCGGAAGCTTGGCCTACACCATCAAGCACAAACTGTGCGATGGTGAGTGCGGAATCTACGGTCAAGCTATAGCCGTTGGCGGTTTTTACACGCCCGCTAACCGAGTCGCCGTTCGCGGCGGTGGCAGTGCCGACAATAGAGCTGCGCGTCTTATCCCGCAGCGCTTCATTCGGCCCCGGCGCGCCTTGGTTGATGCGCCATTTGAGCAAAGCTTGAATCGGCGCTAGACCCAAAATGGGCGCAAACCAGCGCAAAGCCCTTGCGCTTGCAATTGCAGCCTTTGGCAGCACCATAAAAACCTTGATGTTGGGAATGCCCGTGCTTACGAAGGCTGTGTAAACATCGCCCCACGGAATGGTCATCGCGGAGCGCACTCGCCCAGGGGCAAACTCGAACTGGGCGACCTGCCACGCTAAAGGCACCGGCGTCATTTTTCCATTGATACGCGCCATGCCGCCGGACTTTAGCCCCTCCACGCTGGTTTTCGCCGTGCCGCGACTCATACCGCCGCCGCCATCAAAAGCCAGCACTAAATCGGTCGCACTTGGCAGCGCACGCTTTAGTAACGCAGCCAAACAGTCCGTTGGCACCACATCAAAACCCACACCTGGGCACAGCACCACGCCCGCCGCTTTTGCCGCCACACTTTGGCTGTGCGCATGCGCAAACACCGATATTTCGCCGGTAATGTCCAGATAATGCGCGCCGGCTTTAATGCAGGCGGCAATCATCGGCTCGGCTGTTTTCGAAAATGGCCCAGCGCAGTTAAGCACCACATCAATGTCGCTTAAATCAATGGACTGCTCATCAGCCAAATCAAAGGCACGCTGCTGGAATTTGAGTTCCGCGGCAAGGCTTCGCACCGCCGCCATGTTGCGCGCGGCCAGAACGGGCCGCATGCCGCGCTTTTTCGCCTCGCGTGCAATCATTTCACCCGTGTAGCCGTTAGCACCGTAGATCATTAGGGTTGGCATTGCCGAGTCGCTCCGAAAAAATTATGACCTAGTTTAAGCGACCGTCCAGGCTAAATTTTGCATTTGCGTCTTCGATACGATTTTCGGGTTTGCATCAACGGCGCGGAGCTTGCCACGAAGTTTTTGTTTGAGCTCAGCTAGGTCAATAGCATCGGACTTTTGTTCAACATGCAATACCACCGTCAAAGTGCGACAAGCCAAAACTGAGTTGGCGAACGACTGTTCCGCTTCAACTTGGGCATTGAGGCGGGCGGGAAGTACAGCGGCTAGAGTGTCGCGCACTTTTCTAGCAACGTCGTCTGCGAGTTTTGATGGCAACACTGGCAAGGCATCGGGATGCCGATAGTCTTTTGCTTCAATCAAAAATGCGCCGATTCCATTTGGGATTGCAATCAAAATTGCGAGCAAGTCAACCGCTTTGATGCCATCGCCTTGTTTCGCGAAATGCTCCCGATAAAATTCCCAGCCATCGTATTTCGTAACTTGCCAGCTATCTGGGAAGCTGAAAGAGAGCTCAACTTTCCAATGCAACCGTTCGGTTGTTGAAACAAAGGGGAATTTGCTTACCGCGTGTAGATCAGCTTCAGCGTCGAGTCGTGTTGAGGGGACAAATGCATCAACTTCAGCACTCAATTGCGCTTCACCACTGATGCCTCGACGAATCAATTCGCCCAAAGACATGGGCTGAAATAAACCCATTAAGCGCTCCTAAAAATAAGCTCCTGCGCGTTTTTTACTCGGCGGCAAACGCTTAAGCATGAGATCCGGCCATGCCCGATTCATCAAATACGCTGCTTTTAGCAGAATCGTTTTACCGGTACCGTTTTGTCCAAGCACGACGTTCAGACCAGGTCAAAAACTAATGTTGGCATCAGAAAACACAGTGAAATTAGTCAGTTGTAGTGTTCTTAGCATCCTACATTCCTTAAAAATCGTATCTAAACGATCAAGCCTAAATGCTTAATCAGCGCATCAAGATACCCCTTCTGTGATCAAACACCGCCGCTGAAGGCGCGGCCAATGAATTGCACGCCAACTAAACCAAGTTAAAACGTCCTGAGCAACTTTTGCTTCCTTCACAAAACGCATATATCTTTCTATCGAGATAGAGAGATATATTACCGGCGTTCGCGCAAATCGTTGCGC
>JAYTAO010000231.1:0-4299 GCA_043737435.1 Rhodanobacteraceae bacterium
CGGAAAAATTTAAAGACGCAAACGCGCCTGGAAATTTTTCGTGCGATGGGCATTAAGCTGGCGGAAGTCGATCAAGTTTTAAACGCCGCAGCCGCCAACGCGGAAGTGGCGCAGGCATTAAATTTGAGCGTCGGCGCGCCTGTGCTTTCGTTAACACGCACCTATATTGATAGCGAAGGCCGCGTCGTGGATCATTTGCTCGGTGTGTACCGCCCAGACCGGTTTGAGTACCACATGCATTTGAGTACTTTGGATCGGCGCAAGTAGCGCCAACGGCTGCTTTCAGACCCTGCCTAGGAATGGATCGAGCTAAACGCGCTGGGTGTGGAAGTCGATGACGTAGTCGCTGGGAAAAGCGATGGGACTAGAATTTGCGGTCAATGTAAAAAGAACCCCAACAAGCACGACGATAGGACTGTCGCGAATCTGTTTGATGAGCTGATTAATGTGGCTAGGCTGCTTGCTTACGATCCGAAAACTGAGGTTTTTTTCTCGCAGTCGATTTAAGGATCTAGCGAAATTGCGCGAGCATTGCGTCGTCCGGCCTGATGAACATACTTACCAATCCAGTTTGGGCAAGTTAAGACGGATAGATAACTCCAACCCGTACGTTTAATGGCGCTCTTGCAAGCGCGGTAGCATGCCGCATTCACGCCGGTAACTTTGCATTTAGTTTGCGCCTTCAAAATCGAGCATTCGCATCAGCAGCGCGCCCTGAATGCGCAAGTGCGGTGCCTGCAGGGTCGAGGATATATGCGCTTTTACCGTTGCTTCGGTGATGCCTAATTTCCAGCCCACTTTTTTGTTGTGCATCCCGCAGGTCAACATCATTGAAATTCGATATTGCTGGGGCCTCAGAGTTCTGATGCGGCGCGCCGCACCAAGGCGGTCGTGTCAACGTCGGACACCACAATCACTGCAATTCCCGGTGAAAGCGCATGCACCAAGGCGCTCGATTTACACATGTCCGTTACCGCCGAAAGCGTAGAAAACGAGCTACACCACACCGCCTTGATCGCCACCGGCTGTGGATTTGTGCAAGGGCATTTTTATGGTTTTCCTACAGCGTTGTGAGCGTCAAAAGAACTACTAAAACAAACCTCAACGTTCAAACCCGGCGCGTTGTCTGACAACGAAATCGTCGCGCCATGCCGGATCGCAATGGCGCGAACTAAACTTAGGCCTAAACCGATACCCGGGCTACTGCGGTCGGCTTGTAGGCGCACAAAGCGATCAAATACCCGCTCCCGATCCAGCTCGGGAATGCCGGGGCCACTGTCTTGCACGCACAATTTAATTTGCCCGTGCGAGCGCTCGGTTGACAGCCGAATGCGTGCGCTGACGGGCGAATATTTGATCGCATTGTCCAACAAGTTTGACACCATTTGAAATAACTGATCGCGATCCCCAACCACCAGGGCTGGGCTTAGGTTTACAATAATGCTCTGCGATTTTTCTTCCGCCAACGGCTGCCACAGTTCTTGGGCATCGGCAACAATTTCTGCCAAATCCAACGGGTGATGGGTGTTGCCCGCCGCCGCGTCCACGGACTCCATAGGCGTCGACTCAATCCGCGCCAGACGCAGTAGCGCGGCAAAGCGCGACATCAGTTGCTCTGCCTCGCGGATTGCGGCGTCCACTTTATCCGCGGTTTCCGGCGTTTGCGTTTGTTCGCGCAGGCTTTCTAAATTGGTTCGCAGGCGGCTCAACGGCGTGCGTAGATCATGCGCAATGGCATCGGTGGAATGCACAATGCCGCCAATCAGATCTTGGATGCGATCCAACATGCTATTTAACGTCGCACCTAATTGGTCGAAGCTGTCCAAACTGCCATTGCGCGCCACCCGCTCAGTGAGCAGGCCCATACTAAAGCGGTGCACGGTTTCCAAAGGCCCGCCCAGGGCGGCATCTATCGCGCGCCTAAATGCATACGCCAAAGCCATGGCCGCCAACGCCATCGTCAGTAGCGCGGCAGCGCCCAAATCATAAGCAAATTCAAACACACGCCGTTGTTCGCTAGTATCGCGCCCGGCCAGCAGCAGCTCGTCATCTTCTAGGGCTTGCACGAACGCATCAATATGCACTCTGGGTGTGCTTGCCTGCCCGTATTGGTGCCATTCGAAGCTGACCCAACCCGGTTTTAACGCGACCAGAGGCAAGTGGTTAAATTGCCCAGCAAGAATTTTGCCGTGCGCATCCAGCAGCGCATAGACCGCATGCGGATCACGTGGCGCGCGCACGCGCTCGTTGATCGCATCAATCAGGCCGGGAATATCCTCGTCTTCATAAATTTGATCCAAGCCCTCAATTTCAGCATTAATCAACCCCGTTCGCGCCCGTTGCGCCTGATTAATTACCCCAAGTGCGGCAAGGCCGGTGACCGAAAGATAGGTTACGAACAATGCGAGCGAGAAAAAACACGCTAGGCGATTGAGCGGGGAGCGCCATAACCGGCGCAAGCGCGATGCGATAGCGATTTCTGCCATGGTTAGTCGCGCAAGCCTAATAAATAACCGGAGCCACGTACCGTGTGTATTAACGGGCCGCCTAAGTTACCTTCTAGCTTCTGGCGCAGACGCGAAACATGGACATCAATCACATTAGTTTGCGGATCAAAGTGATAATCCCAAACCGCTTCCAACAGCATCGTGCGCGTCACCACTTGGTTGGCGTGGCGCATCAGATACTCCAGCAGCTTGAATTCCCGCGCCTGAATATCCACCGCGACGCCGCCGCGCTTGACGCTGCGCTTGAGCAAGTCCATTTCTAAATCCGCGACTTGCAAGGTGTTGCTGGCGCCATTTTGAATTTGACTCCGCCGCAAAATGCTGTCCAGTCGTGCGCTGAGTTCTTGAAAGGAAAACGGCTTGGTCAAATAGTCATCCGCGCCCGCCTTTAGACCTTCGATTCGATGCTCAACGTCCGCTAGCGAGGAAAGTATCAACACCGGCGTGGTTTTCTCAGCCGCGCGCAGCCCTTTCAATATTTCCATACCGCCCATGCCCGGCAGCATGCGGTCCAGCACCAGCGCATCGAATTCCTCCGTTAATGCCAGCAACAAACCTTGCCGCCCGTCGCGCGTTGCTTCCACCGTATGGCCCGCCTCGCGCAGGCCTTTGGCGATAAACTCATTGAGGGTAATGTCGTCTTCAATAACTAAAATTCGCATCGAAACTGCTCTCATGATTGTTGCCCCAATCAGCATAATCTGCAGCGTTACCGAAAAGCCAAAACGCCGGAAATCCGGCGTTTTGGGTCCTGCGAAAGTATTTAATGCCTATCTCTGATTATTTTTTGACGCATTTGCCGACAACACGATGCTCACCTTTAGGGCAATGCATTTTCTTCGCGGCGGCTGGCGCACCGGGGGCTGCGGCGGTAGCTGCAACTTTTTGAAAGCCGCCCGCATCGGTAGGAGTTGGCGTCGCCGCGAAAGAAGTAGCGGCAACGAAGGTAAGCGCTAAGGCGGCAATAGAGGTACGAATGTTCATGGCAGATCCTTTAATTTGATAACTTAGGTGGGGGATGACCCGGATCGTTGTTTGGATCATTTTGTTTGATTCGGGTGACGCTAATGTGCGCCTAGCATCCTCACGCCAAGATTGCGGCGGGATTAAAGGTTTTTAATGGTTGAATGGGCAGGAGTTGTTTCAATTCCTTGGAAGCTGACCTAGGACACTTGCTTTTCCCTAAAAAATTTAGCTGACGAAGACGCCTTTAAATCCTTCTGGATAAACGACCTCGTCGGAGTCATCGTGGCAAAGCGAGACTGTTGCAGCCTCAGCCAAGTTATTTTTTTAACAGCGTTTGATTTTCAATAACATTGCGAATGCACGCGAGGGCGGGAGCACTGTTAGACACCTTGAAAAAGAACAACGGCGAAATTTCGTCGCTTGCGTAATCGTAGCCTGCGTCCTCAATAATTCCGTCGGACTGCTCGATTAGCGAGTCAGCAAGCAAATGCGAATGTCGAGATCGGGATTAATTAGTTTGCCGGGGTAGAGCTTGATCACAATGGTTTCCATGCTTAGTCCTGCAATGTCCAGTTTTTCGTTTTCGGCAGTTTCTAGGCGACATAATAACCCTAAGCAACTTACTTGCATTCGCCGCTAGATACTTCAGTTTTCCAATTAAATGGAAGATTTCGTTTATTGCCTGCGCATGAAATCGCAATAGCCACAGACCGATGTTTCTAACACTCAGCACATCACTTCTATACTCCAACGCTTAGCATGACCACGAATAAAGGCGTACTTCACAGTGCAAGCTTCGCGAAGTACGGCGTCGCTTTTTTTAAGA
>JAYTAO010000232.1:0-4295 GCA_043737435.1 Rhodanobacteraceae bacterium
AATCAACCGACTCCGTGCGCAGATACCGACTTTTAGCTGCATCAAAGGCTGTCACGACTGCTGCGGGCCGGTTACGGTGTCCTCAGAAGAAATGGCGCGCTTACCGGTAAAGTCTGATGCCGAGCATGACGCTGCCCTGAGCGAATTGAACTGCCCGTACTTAGGCACACACGGTTGCGAAATTTACGCCGAGCGCCCACTGATTTGCCGACTGTTTGGTACTACCCCTAGCTTGCCCTGCCCGAATGGCCAGCGCCCGGAATATATGATTGATGTCAAAGTGGAACGCGAAATTCACGCTTTTTTGGGTGCTACGAGGCAAGTCTTGCTTTAGACCAACTGCTTCTTAGTGTCGCCGTCGGGATCGCGCAGCAAAAACCACGTTTTTTGCGAGCGGCGAAGAAAATCGTCGGAACCAGAATACAAACGAGATTTTCCGAATGGAAAATTTCGTTTAAAACCAAATCCCATCCAGCGGTGACGACGCTGAAGCGAAGCGCTTTTTAGGCATACGTCCCGCCAAAAACGCTTCACGCCCGGCCTCAATTGCTTTGCGCATGGCGCTCGCCATTAGGATCGGATTTTTGGCTAGTGCAATCGCGGTGTTCATTAGGACGCCGTCACAGCCTAGCTCCATCGCAATCGCTGCGTCCGATGCGGTGCCAACCCCGGCGTCAACTAAAATCGGCACGCTCGCCTCTTCAACGATCGTCAGAATATTGTACGGGTTGCGTATGCCCAGACCCGAACCAATCGGTGCGGCCAGCGGCATCACTGCAACCGCGCCACGTGCCGCCATTTCTTTTGCGATCACCGGGTCGTCATTGGTATAGACCATCACCTGGAAGCCATCACGTACCAGCTCATCCAGCGCCACCAGCGTTTCAATAACGTTGGGAAATAGCGTTTTTTGATCTGCCAAGACTTCCAACTTAGTTAGATTGTGTCCGTCCAATAATTCGCGCCCGAGCTGGCAGGTGCGCACCGCATCTTTAGCATTAAAGCAGCCAGCGGTGTTTGGCAAAATGGTGTAGCGCTTGGGGTCTAACACATCCAGCAAATTGGGTTGATTCGGATCTTGCCCAATATTGCTGCGCCGAATCGCAACCGTGACAATTTGCGCGCCCGCAGCTTCAGTCGCCAAACGCGTTTCTTCTAAATCTTTAAACTTCCCGGTGCCGGTGAGCAGGCGCGAGCTATAGGTTTTACCGGCTAAAATTAGCGGGCGATCAGAAATGTTCATAGGTTGACCTAAGTGGTTAGTTAGTTATCTAGCTAGTTAGTTATCTAGCTAGTTAGTTATCTATCTAGTTAGTTATCTAGTTAGTTATCTAGTTAGTTAGTTAGTTAGTTAGTTGACACCGCCATCTGCAAAAAGCGGAAAAAGGCTGAATTTAGCGGCACCGCGAAGGCGGATTAGCTTCGGTGAGTGATTAGGCTACACGCTACTCAGCCCAATAACCCGAAAGCGCGAGCTGAATATCATCTACGTCGTACGAATAATAATCCGGCTCATCAGAAATGAAAGAAAGGTAAGCCCTGACGGCGTCACGCTGAACTTGATTCAATTAAGTTGGCAAATCTGATGCGACTGAGCCTCGTATTGGCTTCAATTTTTTTGCCTACCTTGCACCCGCGCACGCAGCTCCGCTGCCGCCGCGCGAGTGGATGGCGTAACTTGGCCACCCAACATGCGCGCAAGCTCATCAATACGTTGTTTTTCATCAAGCAAATGTACGCTGGATTGGGTCTGCAGGCCGTCATTGGTTTTGCTGACTTGGCAGTGCTGATCGCCGTGGGCCGCCACCTGCGCCAAGTGCGTCACTACCAAAACTTGATGGGCGCGGCCTAGTTTCGCCAGCAGTTGGCCAACGGTATCAGCGACCGCACCGCCGATGCCAGCGTCGACTTCGTCAAACAATAGTACCGGCACGTTGGCTTTGGTCAAACTAGAAACCTTCAGCGCCAAACTTAAGCGCGATAATTCGCCGCCACTCGCGGTTTTACGCAACGGCTTAAGCAACTGCCCAGGGTTGGCGCAGACGACAAATTCACCGCTCTCGGCGCCGTTGGGCGAAAAGTCGTTCGGGTCACGGGCATTGAAATCAAAATTCAGTTTGCCGCCCGCCATGCCAAGCTGCTGGATCAATGCTTCTGCCGCGCGGCTGAGTTTTTTCGCCGCAAGCGAGCGCTTGGCACTGAGTGATTCTGCCGCTTTCTTCCACGCATTTTCCGCCGTTTGCCGCGCCTGAGCTAATGTCGCAAGCCGCTCGTCGGCGCCGCTCATTTGCAGAACGCGGCTGCGTAATTCAGCATTTTTTTCCGCCAATTGCGCCACAGGCACGCGGTGCTTGCGCGCCAACTCATGCACTTTTGAAAGCTCGGCCTCGACCTGCGCCAGCTGTGCGGGATCAAGGCTCAGATCGCTACGTACATCTTCAACCAATGACAATGCTTCGTCGACTTCAATTGCGGCACTTTCTAGCAGCGCCGCCGCTTCAATCAGCTTGGCATCGACAGCGCCATGTTTACGCAAATCATTTTGGACTTGCGTCAGCACTCGAGCGACGCCTTGTGGTGCGTCTGGATCTAGACGCTGCAACGCGTACTCAACCGCTGCAATCAATGATTCAGCATTCGCCAGCTTGCGCTGTTTGCTGTCCAACTCTGCTAAGTGCTCAGGCGCAAGCCTTAGCTTGCTGAGTTCTGCCAACTGTTGATTGAGCAGCTCTAATAATTCGGTGCCGCTGCCACTGAGCTTTTTCAATTCCGCCGTCTCTTGTGCGATGACTTTCACCGCGCTCGCCGCTTCCTTGACCGCACTCTGCTCGACTGCACTGGCAGCAAAATGATCCAACACATCAAGTTGACGCGCGGGTTCTTGCAACATCATGCTGTCGTGTTGACCATGAATTTCGATCAACTGTTCCGCCAATTCACGCAGTTGTGTCAATGGCACCGCGCGGCCATTGATCCAGGCTTTCGAGCTGCCTTCCGCACGCACGACGCGGCGCAGCTGCACTGAGCCGCCTTCGCCTTCATCGAGTTCAGCGTCTTTAAGCCAGCGCCGGATGTGTTTGTGCCCAGCCAGGACAAATTCAGCGCTTAACTCGGCGCGCTCCGCACCGGCGCGCACCACGCCCGCATCGGCACGCGCGCCCGCCAGCAACGTCAGCGCATCCAAAACAATACTTTTCCCCGCACCCGTTTCCCCGGTAACAACCGTCAAGCCATCATAGAAGCGCAGATCAAGCGCACTGATAATGGCGAAGTCGCGAATGGACAGCGTGCTAAGCATTTCGGCTAACAGTTCAAGCCAAAATGTAACAAGGTTTATAAGGGTTTGCACCCGGCAATTTCATCCGGTGCTGGGCAACAAAAGCCGCCAGCAGCGCGTCCAGTGCCGCCATGATTTCAGGCTCACCGGTAAGCACATACGGGCCAAAGCTTTCAATGGCGCGAATGCCTTCTTCTTTCACATTGCCAGCGACGATTCCTGAAAACGCCCGACGCAAATCCGCTGCCAGTTCATGCGGGTGGCGATTTCGATTGAGATCCAGCGCTGCCATATTTTCGTGGCTAGGCTCAAATGGCTGTTGGAATGCAAAAGGCAGTTTCAGCGACCAATTAAAAAAGAAAGCATCACCCGCTTTCATCCGATTTGCCCGCACATCGACCAAACCGCGCTTCATCACCTCCGCCGCGCGCGCTGGGTCATCTACGACAATTTCATAGCGTTTTGCCGCCTCATCACCCAAGGTGAGACGCAGAAAATGATCAATTTGCTCAAAATATTCCCGACTTTCTTTCGGCCCAGTCAGTACGAACGGGAATGGCATATCCGCGTTATCCGGGTGCAGCAAAATACCCATTAAATAAAGAATTTCTTCCGCCGTGCCAACGCCGCCTGGGAACACCAAAATGCCGTGGCCCAAACGCACAAAAGCTTCCAGACGCTTTTCAATGTCCGGCATGATTACCAATTGATTCACAATCGGATTTGGCGATTCCGCCGCAATAATGCCAGGCTCGGTAATGCCGATGTAGCGGTTGCGATAACGTCGTTGCTTCAGATGCGCAATCGTGGCGCCCTTCATCGGCCCTTTCATCGCGCCCGGTCCACAGCCAGTGCAGATGTCGAGTCCGCGCAATCCCATCTGATACCCAACTTCCTTGGAGTAATCGTATTCCGTTCGGACGATTGAATGACCTCCCCAGCAAACGATCAAATTCGGGTTCAGCTGCGGCCGTAGCGTGTTTGCATTACGCAAAATATGAAAAACCGAGTCCGTAAT
>JAYTAO010000233.1:0-4290 GCA_043737435.1 Rhodanobacteraceae bacterium
TGGGAATGCCAGTTTTGCGCTTATCCAGTCAATTTTGGCCGCTTCAAGTTGCTCCAAAAGCAGCGCTGCGAGCGGCAGTTTGACTAGGCTAGCGGGTGCAAACCAATCGCTGTTTTCTGGCGTGCAAAAAGTCTGAAATTTCGTCTCCGATCCGAGCTTATATAGCCGCGTAAAGCAAATCTGCAGGCCATACTCGTGCGATTTTGCGAGGAAACTTTGCAGCCTGGAGGAGCCTTTTTTCAGAATGTCTAAAACCAGCGATTGATTGCTAGCACTTACTAAATTGGGCTCTATCGATACTGAGTTGATTTTTACCGCATGCGCTGCAGCACCTGCCCCCAACAAACCCAGCAGCGCACGTCGCTTCATTTATTTCACTGACGCCGCTTTGCGAGTCATTAACAGCAGTGAACTATTGCTTTTACTGGAGCGATAGCCAATCGCGAACGCCAGCGGCGTCGCACCTAATTGCTTATAGGCCGCACTCAAATTGGGCTGGTTGAAATTTGCAAATAGCGGAATGGGTTGGAAATACGCGCCATAGAACTTCGGTTCCCACACATTCAAATCGAAATTCTTGTAGGGAATGCCGGAGTCGTCTTCCAAAACAATCGGCGAAACTTCCAAAATTAGGCTGCGAATTTTCGAAAAATAGCTCTTGTGCATTAAAAATGAGGCGCTTTTGATAAACGTAGCACCCGGTTTAAGTGCGCGCACCAACGCTTCATATTGCGGGGTTTTGACGATCCCGCCATCCCCAATGTCGCTACTCATATAGGTCACGGATGTGGTTGCGGCCGAGTCCGTCTTTTTCAGCGCTAACGTCACGCCAGGAATGTCACCCGCTGGTACTTTAACCAAATTAGTCGCATCGGTTACGCACTTTGAACCGTCCGGGTGCAGCACAAAAAAACTGACGTTCGTGACGTCATAGCCGCTTTTTGCAGCAAACGTCATCAACACCGGCACCACACCTTGAAAGCGGCTGCGCTTAAAGTCTACTTTCATATCAATGGTTTTGAAAAAGCTAAAGCTCAAGATCGCGTGCAGCGATTTGCGCAAATCAGCCAAGCTAGCGTTCAATTCTTCCGGCTTAAATTGCTCAAGCTGCGGCACTGCGCCCACGGGTTCTAGGCCGGTTAAAACATAGCTAGACGCATTCGGAAATAGCGCGTTTGCGTACAGAAAATCTGGCCCGCTAAACGGATAAAACAGCGGCGCGGTGCCGACCTTCGGCACCACTTCGGAATTGCCAAAAGCTTTGACTAAATCGAGCTGGCGGGTGTCAAGCTTTTGCCAAGCAGCAGCAAAGTTTTGCTTATGCGCCGCCATAGCTGACGTTGCGGAAAGCGCGGCAAATGGGCCGGCGGCGCTGGTGTCATAGCCTGCCATCAGACGCGCAGCATCGGTTAAGTAGTTGGCTTGCAACACGGACGTTGGCGCAACGCAGGTTGCAGCGGCCAAAACCGGGGCGGTTGTTGTTGGGGTTGGCGTAACTTTGGCAGCAGCGGGCGCTGGCGCAGCTGTTGGAGTTTGTGCACTTAAAACTGGACTCAAAGCGAAAGCCAAAAGAGCTAATTTCAATTTCATTTATGGATTCTCAACGTAAAAAATTTAAGGATTAATCGCGGGTTTCTGCGCCATCGCAAAATACAGCATTAGCCCGATCGCAATTGTCACGGCGCTGGCAATGAGCGCCTTATGGTTTTGCGCACCTAGGTAATAAATCATCCAGGCGTTGACCAGTAAGAACAGCAGCGGCGTCACCGGGTAGCCCGGGCAGCGAAACGGCCGCACCAGATTGGGCTCGCGGATGCGCAGCACGATTAAGCCAATAACCGTAAGCGAGGCAAAAAGGCTCAGCGTAATGCCGATGTAATTCAATACAGTTTCAAAACTGGCGCTCAAAACCAGCAGCATAATCACTAACCACTGCACGCCTAGCGCCAAAGCCGGTGGCTTGGACGGCGCTGGCTCCAATGCTTTCAGCGCGGAATAGTCTTGCGCCATCGTTGCCAAAACGCGCGGCCCAGTCAGCACCATCGCGCTGATTGTAGAAACCAAACACAGCGCAATCAGCAGGCCCACAATGCGCGCGCCACCATCGCCAAAAATATGCTGCCCCGCCAAAAAACCAACCGCTAATTCTTTACTGACCATACTCGCGTCATTTTCCGCAAAGGGATTAACGCCCAGCATTTCAGTGATCGGCACCACCCGCAAAAATGCGTAGTTCACCAGTAAATAAATTATTCCGACCGAAAACGTTGAAATCGCGAGTGCCTTCGGCAAAGTGCGCTGCGGGTCTTTCGTCTCGCCAGCGATATAAACGGCGGCATTCCAGCCGGAATAGGCATAGGACACATACACCATCGAGACCGCGAATGCGCTGCTCATAATCAAAGACGCATCACCCGGTGCGGGCGCGAAACTGACGCCAGCAACGGCAGGCGTGAACAGCGCAGCAATTGCAAGCGCCAACATCAAGGCAATTTTCAAAACTGTCGCTGCCACCTGAAAGCGCGCACCTGCGCCAATACGCCAGGCATGAATCAGCGTAATCAACGTCACAATTGCGCAAGCGACCCCGCTGCGGTAAGTGTCTATTGCGGGCAGCACTTTTCCCAAATAGGCGGCGAACGCCATCGCGGCCGCCGCAATGGGTGCTGCAAAGCCAGCCACTAACGAGACCCAGCCCGCAGTAAAGCCCAAGCTCGGGTGAAAAATACGCCCTAGCAAATGATATTCGCCGCCGGAGCGCGGTAAAGCAGCGCCTAGCTCTGCGTAACTCAATGCGCCCAGCAGCGCCACCACAGCGCCAACGAGCCACAGCAGCAAAATGGCAAACGGTGAGTTCAAAGAATGCACTTGAAAGCTGAGCGTGGAAAACACGCCCACGCCAATCATAGACGCCACCACCACCGCACTCGCAGTTGGCCAACCGAGCATGCGCTCAGGCGTGCTTTCAATTGATGGGTTCACCATCAGCCTTGCACCACAACCCGCAGTTCTTTAGGCAGCGCAAACACCATATTTTCTACCGCGCCATCCAGTTGCCGGGGCGGACTGCCGCCCGCCGCTTGGATCGCGGTCAGCACTTCTTGCACCAAACTTTCCGGCGCACTAGCACCGGCGGTAACACCTATTGCGTGTTTGCCCACAAGCCATGCGGGATTAATATCTTGCGCACCGTCAATTAAATAGGACTCGACGCCGACTTTTTCCGCCAGTTCACGTAAACGATTGCTGTTAGAACTATTGGGTGAGCCGACCACCAACACCAGATCACAGGCTTGTGCGAGTGCGCGCACCGCATCTTGGCGATTTTGCGTGGCATAGCAAATATCGTCATGGCGTGGCCCATGCAGCGCCGGGAATCGCTGGCGCAAAGCATCAATAATATCGCGGGTTTCATCCACGCTCAGGGTCGTTTGCGTGGTGTAAGCAAGCTGATCGGGCTGGGAGGGCATGATGGCGTTGGCCTCGGCAACCGAATCAATCAGATAAATTCGCCCTTTCGCATTCACGCAATCCCATTGACCGAGTGTGCCCTCCACTTCCGGGTGGCCATGATGCCCAATCAGCACGACATCTTTGCCCGCCTTGCACAAACGCGCCACTTCCATATGGACTTTAGTGACCAACGGACAAGTAGCGTCAAAAATGCGCAGGCCGCGCCGCGCCGCTTCGCCGCGCACGGCTTGCGACACGCCGTGTGCCGAAAAAATAACGGTTTGATCTGCGGGCACTTCTTCAAGCTCATCCACAAACACGGCACCTCGGGTGCGCAGCTTTTCCACGACAAATCGGTTGTGTACGACTTCATGGCGCACATAAATGGGCGCACCGAATAAATCTAGCGCGCGCTCTACAATATCAATTGCGCGATCCACGCCCGCACAAAAGCCCCGTGGGTTAGCTAGAACGATGTCCATAAATGAGTCTCAACGTGGTTGACCTGAAGAATTAAGGGTAGCAAGTTCAGCGTGCGTCGGGCGCACTGGCCTTCTGACAAATATCAGGCATTCACGATCAGTAAAAAGCACGTATTTTGGGAAGTTTCAACAATCCTCAATCGAAATAGCAGCCCTTAAACCAGAGTTTTGGCCATGATAAAAACCGGGGAGTCCGCGAACTCGCGAAATTGCGCACTAATTTTTTGCATGATCGGGCCTTCAAAATCGCTAGAAAAACCGTCGTCACTGTTCACTTCGATCACTTCAATATATTGAAACGGGGCTGCGGCATCTGAGCCCATTAAGCCAGTGCTGCGCAATATTTTGCAACTAT
>JAYTAO010000234.1:0-4290 GCA_043737435.1 Rhodanobacteraceae bacterium
GCTGCGCTTGATCACGCGCAGCTGAAAGTCGAGTTGCTACTCAAAGGCGCTAGCGAGATCGCCGCACGCGTGCCTTTTGATCTGCGCGACACACACACGCGCTAAATTTCGAAGCGCAAACACGACTGTAGTAGGACACACGCTGGTGCATGACGTTGAACTTACTGAGCTGCAAAATCGCACCGAAATCGCACTTGAACAAGCGCTACCGCAAGGCGAATTAACCCCGTCAACTTTATTTGCAGCCATGCGTTACGCCACGCTCGGCGGTGGCAAGCGCATGCGCCCATTGTTGGTTTACGCCGCCGGCGCGGCATTAGGGGTTGACCGGGACACCCTGGATGCACCTGCGGTTGCGGTGGAAATGATCCACGCTTACTCATTAATTCACGACGACCTACCGGCGATGGATAATGATGCGCTACGGCGCGGCAAGCCAAGCTGTCATATCGCTTTTGGCGAAGCCATCGCGATTCTGGCGGGTGATGCATTGCAAGCGATGGCCTTCGAAGTGCTCGCCCGCGCCGTACCGGTGTCCGAGCAAGCCAAATCCCGCATGGTCATGCGCTTGGCTTTGGCGTGCGGGCCCAACGGTATGGCGGGCGGTCAAGCGATCGATTTGGCCAGCGTGGGAAATACGCTGAACGTGGATCAGCTAGATCGCATGCACGCGCACAAAACCGGCGCACTCATTACTTCAGCGGTGATGCTGGCTGCAGATGCCGCGCTGTGCACGGAACCGCTGGTGCTGATGGCATTGGAAAACTACGGCGCTGATTTTGGTTTAGCGTTTCAAATCCACGACGATATTTTGGATGTCGAAGGCGACAGCAGCATCATTGGCAAGCCGCAGGGCTCAGACATGGAGCGCGGAAAACCGACCTATCCAGCAGCGATCGGGCTGGCAGCCAGTAAGCAGCGCTGTATTGAACTCAAAGAGCGCGCCTTGGCAGCGATCAAGCCGCTAGGTGCCCGGGCGCACCTGTTGCAGGCGTTGGCGAACTATGCCATTGAGCGCAAGCTCTGATTTGAAGAACCTTCGCAATATTCCGCCGCTGGCGGATTGCTACGCGTTTAGGAAACTTCGTTTCGGCTTCGCAATATTCCGCCGCTGGCGGATTGCTACGTTAACCTAGCCAACGCGCTTGCTGCCCTAATTCGCGCTGAGATCTCCGGCAACCCGGCCAAAATCGCGGCGGGCCCAGGCTGCAAAATGATTGGCGATTTTATCTCGAAAATCTGCGCGGTTTTAACGGCGCTGACTTCGGCATACCCAGGCCGCGCAGCAACTTGTTCGGGGCGAAATTTTTTTCCGCACCATGAACCTAGGATCAGCTGCGGATCGCGCGCAATGATCTCAACGTCGTTCGGCAAAATGCGATGCTTTGCCAAACTTTCATTGGCACGCTCGGGAAAAATATCTACACCGCCTGCGATGCGAATTAACTCTGCAACCCACTGAATCGCGCTGATCCGCGGCTCGTCCCATTCCTCAAAATACACGCGCGGTTGATACGCAAACGTACGTGCCTGTGCCTGCGCTGCATCAATTTCCTGCTGCATTTGCGCCACTAACGCCGCACCGCCTGCGCGCTCACCGACCAAACAAGCAAGGCGCAAACAGTAGTCCAAAATCCCCTGCGCCGAACGATGATTGCTGATCCATACTTCGACACCCGCACCAATCAATGCTTTTGCAATATCCGCTTGAATATCAGAAAAGCCAATTGCTAAGTCCGGCTTCAAAGCTAAAATTTGATCCATTTTCGCGGTCAAAAACGCGCTAACTTTGGGCTTTTCACGCCGCGCTTGCGCTGGACGCACGGTAAATCCAGAAATGCCGACAATGCGATGCTGCTGGCCTAGCCGGTAAAGAACCTCGGTAGGTTCCTCAGTGAGGCAAACGATGCGTTTTGGGAAGGGGTCGTGGTTCATGGATGCGGTGTCTGCAGGGCTAGTTTGCGTAGCGACTGTATCCATCTACACATTAATGCGTAAAGTTTGCCACAGTCATGCTTCACTTCGAAACATTTGCGCCTTAATCGCATTGATCGCCTAGCACTGATAGATGACCCAGCTGGATAATCTTCATGTGCACGCCGCCGGTAAAGGCAAAGGCATAGCTCGGGCGCTAATGCATACTGCAGGCATACTGCAGCACACTGGAGCCGACAAAACCACTCAGGGCTTGGCCTTTGCCTATGGGCATTAACGGCCAATACCGCAGCGCGGCGTTCCGGCCCGCCGTAGAAAAATTGCGGCGCTGAAAGGCAGTTTCTTAACTAAAGGAAAAATTCAAATGTTGACTTATGACTTTACCGGCAAAACCGCGCTGATCACCGGTGCCGCAGGCGGCATCGGCAAAGCCACGGCGCTTGCGTTCGCGAAAGCCGGCGCCAACGTGGTGCTGGCGGATATCGCACAAGCACCGGGGCAAAGTTTGGCGGAAGAAATACTACAAAGCGGTGGCAGCGCGCTGTTTGTGCAAACCGATGTCGCCAACCCGGAACACGTGGCGCACCTGACCAGCGCCGCTATCGCCAGTTTTGGCCGCATTGATTACGCCTTTAACAACGCCGGCATCGAAGAAGAACATGGCCGCTTGGCGCAATCAGACGAGCAATTGTTTGACCGCATGATGGCGATCAACGTCAAGGGCGTCTGGCTGTGCATGAAGCATCAGCTGAGCGTAATGCAAGCGCAGCGCAGCGGCGTGATCATCAACACCGCCTCTGTCGCTGGCCTGTGCGGCGCGCCTAAACATGCGATCTACGCTGCGACCAAACACGCGGTGGTTGGGCTAACTAAAAGTGCCGCCGCCGAATACGGCCATTACGGCATACGCGTAAATTCAGTGTGCCCGGCAGTGATCAGAACGCCCATGTATGAGCGTGTGATTGAAGCCAAGCTTGCCGATAGCGAGGCGCTTAATCGCATGCACCCGATTGGGCGCATCGGTGAAGTCCACGAAGTTGCCGCCGCCGTGCTGTGGCTATGTTCGGATGCCGCATCCTTCGTGACCGGGCATCAACTTTCAGTGGACGGCGGTTTTACTGCGATTTGAATCAGTTTCTGTTGATTCGCTCTGCCAAAGCAATACGACTTCGGCGGGCAACATTGACCGCCGAAGTCTAAGGTACAAACTTCCAAATGCGCGCGCCTTCCAGCGTCAGGTTGTACATCAAGCCGCGCTCGCCCAAGATAAAAGCAATCATCGGCTTATTAAAGCTGGCGCTATCGACCTTGCCGCTCGCACCCAAATCTGCGACGACGACTGAGCCATCCACACCGACTTTAAAGCCCTTGCTGAGCTGAAAACGGCGCATCGCCTCCGGCGTCATAAACGCAATCACCTGCACCCGCTTTTGCGCGCCCAGCTGAAAGCCAATCGAGCCCGATAGCACGCGATAAAACCCGACAGTTTTACCACCGCGTAACAGCGCGCCTTTGCCCACTTCTGCGCCCAAGCCAATCCCCGCCTTGTAAATCGCCGGGAAAACTAAAATCCCCTGCGCCCGCGCCAGCACCGCGCGCGTTTGCGGCGCCACCCGATACAGCCGCTCCAAAGCCGCGCGCGCATCCCGATCAATTTTCGCCGCACTGGCTGCGGCTACGGCAAGCCCGGAGTTGGTCAGAAATAGCAGGGCGAAAATTAGACTTAGGAAGCGTTGTGCGTAGATGAGGTTGGTTTTAGTGGTCATGGTGAGATCCGGTGATCAGAGAATTGCATCGTAAGCCCTAAGCTGGCTGAATTTGTTGATGGCGGGCGCAGAAGTGGTTTCAGCCGATAGCCAATTTACGCCGGGATCCTGAGCTGCCTATCCGGCACTGAACAGTGTGGATGGATCGTCCATAAATATTGCGTCTTTCTAAGCTGCCTATCCGGCAGTGCGCGCATGGGCGATGAATCACAAGCAGCGCCTGGATTTCTAAGCTGCCTACTCGGCAGTGAACTCAAAGCTCAGGCTGACATTGCTGCTGGTGCTTTTCTAAGCTGCCTACTCGGCAGTGAACGTCATAAGCTCCGCTGCAAGTGTTTTCGCGCGTTTTCTAAGCTGCCTACTCGGCAGTGAACGCGAACTAATCAAAGCTGGGGAAATACCAAATTTTCTAAGCTGCCTACTCGGCAGTGAACGACTTGGTTTGCTTTGAGTTGCGAGCTAACTATTTCTAAGCTGCCTACTCGGCAGTGAACTATGCCGAGGCGTATCGCCTCGGCCTAAGGATTTTCTAAGCTGCCTACTCGGCAGTGAACTTGTTGCTACCGACGTTGACATATACCCGCATTTT